>NZ_JBXWMI010000009.1:0-194018 GCF_059609765.1 Ruegeria sp. YTSC106 | reverse complement strand
TTCGGCTTCGGCTTCGGCTTCGGCTTCGGCTTCGGCTTCGGCTTCGGCTTCGGCTTCGGCTTCGGCTTCGGCTTCGGCTTCGGAAAAGTCTTCTTCTACGTTTTCAGCCGGGTCAACAGGCGCATCGCCCTGTTGCAGTTCGGTTTCGACGACGTCATCCGCCTGAGGGCTTTCCACCGGCTTTTCTTCGGACTTTTTCTTACCAGCCACCGCAATATTCCTCTTATCGAATCCAAATTCAGATGAATAACAGCCCAGGTCAAGTTAATCGGGGACCGCGCCGCCCTCAACCCGCAACGCATGTTTTGCAAGCTTTTTAACAGCCTTACGCATTTTCTTTGGTGTCGGCATCTTCGCGATCTTCAGGCCCGCATAGTCCAACGAATAAAGGGGATCAGCCGTGGCCTGACTGATTGCAGCCAGCCACAATGGCGCTGATCCAACCCAAATATCGGCAAAATGTCGCGCCGTCCTTGGCGAAAAAAGCGGAGCGATTATCGGCGAATCTCCATCTGCCGCTTCGGCCGCCTCGGGTGTTAGCGGCAACAGTCTTTGTTGGTAGACGGGCTGTTCCCGCACGGCCAGACCAGATTCGGTCAGTCGACCGGCAACATTGCCACGCGTGTGCTCACCCCTCAAATGCAACAACGGGCTTTTGGGCCGCCGCTTGAGCAGATGTCCCACCAGCTCCTCTGCCGTGGCCCCGACCATCTCGGCTTGCCAACCGTACCCTTTCGCTGTGCCAGTTGTTGCGGGCCCGACGCAGAACGCAGGCAGGGTGCGGTCAACACCTTTCGCGGCCGCCGCGTTCACGGCATTGGCCGAGGTGAAAATCAATCCCTGCACTCCCTCGGTCTCAACGGCAACCGGCAGAGGCAGGATTTCCATGATCGGGGAATAGATGACCTGAACCCGTGATCTGGTGCGGGTCGGCAACTGCGCAACGAACCTTTCAGAGGCGGCGCGCGGGCGGGTCATCAACAAATACAACGTGTGGCCCCTTGGCCCTTCAGGATTGTTTGCATCCGCGCAGGGTGATACCCCGCCGTAAGATCATGATGCAACGGATCAGGGTGATGGTGCAAACACTTACCGTACTGGGATTGGAAAGCAGCTGTGACGATACGGCCGCAGCCATCGTGCGCCAAATGGCGAGCGCCGAAGCCGAAATCCTGTCATCCGTTGTGCATGGCCAAATCGATCTGCACAGTGCTTATGGCGGCGTCGTGCCCGAGATCGCAGCCCGGGCACATGCAGAAAAGCTGGATGTCTGTGTCGTGCAAGCACTGGAAGCCGCGGGGCTTTCACTGAGGGACATGGACGCCATTGCCGTCACCTCAGGGCCGGGTCTGATCGGAGGGGTCATGTCCGGCGTGATGTGCGCCAAGGGGCTCAGCGCGGCCACCGGTCTGCCGCTGGTGGGTGTCAATCACCTTGCCGGTCATGCGCTGACACCACGCCTGACAGACAACATAGCCTTCCCCTACCTGGTGCTTCTGGTGTCGGGCGGACATTGCCAATACCTGATTGCCCACGGGCCCGAGCAGTTTACCCGCCTTGGCGGTACTATTGACGATGCGCCGGGTGAAGCCTTCGACAAAACCGCCCGCTTGCTGGGCCTGCCGCAACCTGGCGGCCCTTCCGTCGAGGCCGAGGCGCGCGCCGGTGATCCCAACCGCTTCCAGTTTCCAAGGCCGCTTCTCGACCGGCCCGGTTGCGATCTGTCCTTCTCTGGGTTGAAAACTGCGTTGATGCGGATGCGCGATCAAATCGTGGCCGGAAAGGGCGGCCTGACTCGTCAGGACCGCGCAGACCTGTGCGCTGGATTCCAGCAGGCGATTGTGGACACGTTGGCCGAAAAGACCCGACGCGCAATCGATCTGTATCTGGAACACAGCCCGGCTGATCCCGTTATTGCTGTTGCTGGAGGAGTTGCCGCAAACTCAGCCATTCGGTCCAAATTAGAGTCTGTTTGCGCCAAAAATAACACCCGATTTACAGCGCCCCCGCTGGCGTTGTGCACGGATAACGCCGCGATGATCGCCTACGCGGGTCTTGAGCGTTTTCGTTCCGGGGCACGGGATGGGCTGGACCTGACCGCCCGACCCCGCTGGCCTCTGGATCAGCGCAGCCCGGCGATGCTGGGCGGCGGCAAGAAAGGGGCCAAGGCATGAGCGTATCCGTTCTGGGTTCCGGTGCGTTTGGCACTGCCTTGGCGATCTCGCTGGCAGGCAACGGGCCGGTGACTCTGTGGTCAAGAAACGCCGGCCAGGCGCAGCAGATGCGCGAAATGCGCCAAAACTCAACCCGGCTGCCCAACATAGCCTTGCCCAAGGACATCGCTGTGACCGCGGACATTGCCGATGCGCTCAAAGCCGAAATGCTTTTATTGGCTGTGCCAATGCAAAAATTGCGCAGCGCTTTGCAAGATCACGCCCCTGCACTGCGCGGCAAGACTCTGGTGGCTTGCTGCAAGGGAATTGAACTGACCTCGGGGCTTGGACCTGTCGCGGTCATCAAGGAGGTTGTCCGGGATGCCCGCATCGCTTTGCTGACCGGGCCCAGTTTTGCGGATGATATCGCGCACGGCCTGCCCACCGCGTTGACGCTGGCTTGCGAGGATACGGAACTTGGCAAGGCGCTTCAGACCGAACTGACGACGGCGAACCTGCGCCTCTATCGCACCACTGACACGATCGGCGCTGAACTTGGCGGTGCGCTGAAGAATGTCATGGCCATTGGCTGCGGGGCCGTCATCGGTGCAGGTCTGGGAGACAGCGCCCGGGCAGCCTTGATGACCCGCGGGTTTGCCGAGATGCAACGCTTTGCCGCGATGCGTGGCGCGCGTCCCGACACCCTGATGGGTTTGTCCGGGCTAGGAGATCTCGTGCTGACCTGCTCGTCCGAACTGTCCCGAAACTATAGTTTTGGCCTTAGTTTGGGCCTGAATCAGACCTTCGACAGCCAAACGACGGTCGAAGGCGTCGCCACCGCCCGCGCCATGTCGGACATAGCCGCCAAGGAAGGGCTGGATATGCCCATCAGCGCCACTGTGGCGGATCTGAGCTATGGCGCTTACAGTGTCACCGAGGCCATTCAAAACCTGCTCAATCGACCCCTCAAGGAGGAATAACATGCTGATCGCCCTCATCGCTCGTGACAAACCCGGCGCGTTGCAAACCCGATTGGACAACCGCTCGGCCCACCTGGCCTATATCGAAGAAACCGGCGTCGTGTCACAGGCCGGGCCACTGCTGGACGGCGATTCCATGATCGGCTCTTTGATAATTCTCGACGTGGAGGATCTGGCCGCAGCACAGTCTTGGGCCGAAAGCGACCCCTACGCGAAGGCTGGATTGTTCCAATCGGTCGAACTGATCTCGTGGAAAAAGGTGATCGGTTGATGGCCTATTGGTTGTTCAAATCGGAACCGTCGACCTGGAGTTGGGATCAGCAAGTCGCGAAAGGTGATGCGGGCGAGGAATGGGACGGCGTTCGCAACTATCAGGCGCGTAACTTCATGCGTCAGATGGACGTTGGGGACTGGGGGTTCTTCTACCATTCGCAAAAGGACAAATCCGTAGTTGGAATTGTCGAGATCTGCGCCGAGGCCCACGCCGACAGCACCACAGACGACGAACGCTGGGAGTGTGTGGACATCAAGGCCGTGCGGCCTTTTTCCAAACCCGTAACATTGGACCAGATCAAGGCGGACGAGCGTCTGGCGAATATGGTGCTGGTGAAGAACTCTCGCTTATCGGTGCAGCCCGTGACCGAGGACGAATGGCGGATAATTTGCATGCTGGGTGAAACGCTGCCTGACTGAATGGGAACATGTCTTCAGGTGCAGAACTTCTCAAACACCTGACAAGATGCTATGTTTCCATGGGCTTTGCCGAGTGGGGGCATGTCGATCGCGTATACTGCAATCGCGTACACTTGGCAGTGTTCGTATAAAGTTCGGTCTCTCTTGAAAGCATGAACCCATGTCTGACGAAGAAGGCGGCAATGGGATACTCGAAGACGCCGTTGCTGCGAAGAATTCAAAAAATTGGGAAGCGCGCCTGAAAGAGGCGCGCGAAAAGCGTGCAAAAGTGCTTAGCGGAGCACAGGACGAAGCGCAGGAAAGGCCCGTTTTGAAACCTTCCGAGACAGAGTATCTGTCCCGGCCGGACGAAACCAAAATCGAAGAGATCGTATCAGACCGGGTCCGTTCCCTGCATTTGGAAGAACCAAAAGTCAGGAAAAGGCCCTTAGTTAGAGCAGGTATTGTTCTGGCCGCCTTGGTTTGCGGCGCGGTCCTGCAATGGGGTGTCACCAATATTGCCGGAATCTGGCGCTCTACAGAAGGAAAGACCCCAGCAAGCTTGGATGCGTCGACGGAGAATCTTCCTGAAATCGAGGAGCTGCTTTCAGACAGGGCGCCGATTGTCAGAAACGCAAGGCCGCCGGACAAACTAGACACACAAACAGAAGAGGAACTTACCGATTCAGCGGCTCTGGAGGTCCCGCCCGTTTCCGCCCTCGCAATCGCCGAAGAGACTGGGGATTCGATCACTGACACGCCTCTCGACCAGAACGCCTCGGTTGAGGCAGTTGTGACGCCACCGGTTCCTGCTGAAGACCTATCGGGTACGGACGCGGTGAAACCAGGGCCCCTAGTCCCAGACCAGGAACCGGCCGCATCTTCGCCTCCGCCAGCGATTTTCATACCGGCACAACTCGAGCCAATCTTGGCCGCCGCTTTTTCTGCCGATACTCAAACCTTGTTTCCAGCTCCTGTCGAACCTCCGTGGCGGCACGCTAACCGGTCGAACAAAGACAGCTTTTCGCAGGCATCCTTGATGCTATATGATCCCGTCCCGCAAGAGATCACGGTGTCAGCGGTCCCGTCTTTTGCAGAGGTAAAACCGCTTTTGCCTGTACAACCCCCCATTGATCTGGAAGTTTCGCTTTTTGTCCCGTCGAGAGTGTCACAAGAAGCCAGCAGCCGGGCTTTCGAATTGCTTACACAGGGCCGTGCGACAGTTGTATCAACGGACCGCGTGGGATTCCGCGTCAGAGAAACACAGGTTCGATTTTATCATCCAAGCGACGCTGAAAATGCGGCGCTGGCGGCTGATGCTCTTGACGGTGTTTTAAGAGACTTCACGAATTCGGGCAACAAAACCCGCCCGGGACGGATAGAGGTTTATCTGGCAGGCAGCGGCGGTGCTTCGCAAGGGGGATCGGACCAGCAGCCTACTGAATTCGATAGCTTCATTGCGCGCATTCTTGGCGAGCTCAGATGAGTAATGAGGGAAGGTTCTGACGATACAGAACCTTCCCTACCCCCGCGTGCTCCCTACTCACCACACGCGTATGGAAATATCTGGTTCTGACCGTCCTGGTCACGTGTTGAGCTTAGCCCAATCGCCTGCTGCGTTTCAAACGCCAAGTCTCTAAATAACAAATCAAATTAAGTACGCCCGCCGAAATCTGAGCGGGCGTTTTGTGAATTTCCGTCCAGATCAGCTGTAAACGGCTTCTTTTCCGAAATGCTTGGTCAAAATGTAGTACACGACGGCGCGGTACTTGTTGCGCTCGGACTTGCCGTAGGTTTCCATCGCTTTGTTGATCCCTTCCATCAGCTCGGGGCCATCTGCCAGACCCAGCTTTTTGATCAGAAAGTTGTTCTTGACGGTTTCCAGTTCAGAGTCCTGGCTGGCCGCAACAGTCGCCGCATCTGCGTCATAGATCGCCGGACCACAACCGATGGTGACCTTGGTCAGCAGGTCCATATCGGGGTCCATGCCGCATTTGGTTTTCAGGTCTTCTGCGTATTTGGCGATCAGCTCGTCGCGCTTGCCCATATCCTAGTCTCCTTGATCCGTTTACCCGGCACTTTTCACCGATGGTCGGAAGACTAGCCGCGTCTCGGGCTTTTCCAAAAGGAAAAAAAACTGCGATTTCTCCCCCTTGGTCAAAGTCTGTAAGTTTCTTGCTGATAAGCCTAGCGGCAATAGCCCCACCCTGGGCCTTGCAAGTGGAAATGATCCGCGTGCAAGCGATTGAAATCGGGCCCAAGAACCACACGAAACCAACCGCAGGCCTCGCGCCAGATCTGCCGTAAAAAAGCGGCTTCTGGACCGGAGTCCTGCCAGTTGGACAACAAGGTCAGCGTCCGACCATCAACGGTATCCACACCGACAATATCAATCGAATCCGCGCGGGCATGGCTGCTCCATCCGCTGTTTTCACCCTGTGCGGTGCGCATAGGACGGCAATTGTAACTGCCGACGTGGCGCAATCGGGAAACGTTGGTCCCAAGCAGATCGCGTGCGGCGGGCTGCACGACGTGATGTTCCCACATGGTCAGGCGCAAAGCCGTGGCGCAACTGGTTTCAACATCCTTGATCCCTGATGTCACCAATTTGGTCAGAAGACCCCGACCGGCTATGCCGCAGTTCTGATCGACAATCAGA
Source organism: Ruegeria sp. YTSC106 (assembly GCF_059609765.1). NCBI lineage: Bacteria > Pseudomonadati > Pseudomonadota > Alphaproteobacteria > Rhodobacterales > Roseobacteraceae > Ruegeria > Ruegeria sp. YTSC106. The sequence goes on along the minus strand of NZ_JBXWMI010000009.1, from coordinate 187,554 downwards.
TCCTCCATCGCCTCGAAACGAACACCTGCGTCTTCCAGAGCAGCCCGGCACTGTACGTCGCTGGCCAGTGCGCGGTTCAACTGGAACTTTGTGACAGGTGTGACCGGGGCGGTCACTTTCAGATCGCGCAACGGGTTCCAATGTGACGGCACCGACGTTTCGGGATGCGCCAACACCCACCAGACACCACCGCCCAAAAGGATCACAACTGCCGCCAGCCTGAGAACGAAAGACGCCGCCGAGTACAAATACCGGCGGCGCCCAGATTTCTGCGTCATACCAAGACAGCGATCAGTAGCGGTAATGCTCCGGTTTGTACGGACCTTCCGGTTTGACACCGATATAAGCAGCCTGATCCGCGTCCATCTGGGTCAGCTTCACGCCGATTCGATCCAGATGCAGGCGGGCCACTTTCTCATCCAGATGTTTGGGCAGGATGTAGACCTTGTTCTCGTACTGGTCACCCTTGGTGAACAGTTCGATCTGGGCCAGAACCTGGTTGGTGAACGAGGCCGACATCACAAAGGATGGGTGCCCAGTGGCGTTGCCAAGGTTCAGCAGACGGCCTTCGGACAGCAGAATGATGCGGTTGCCCGAGGGCATCTCGATCATGTCCACCTGCTCCTTGATGTTGGTCCATTTGTGGTTTTTCAGGCTGGCCACCTGAATTTCGTTGTCGAAATGGCCGATGTTGCCAACAATCGCCATGTCCTTCATCGCGCGCATATGCTCGATGCGGATCACGTCCTTGTTGCCGGTGGTTGTGATGAAGATGTCCGCGCTGGCGACTTCGTCTTCCAGCAAGGTCACTTCAAACCCGTCCATCGCAGCCTGCAGAGCACAGATCGGGTCAACTTCGGTGACTTTCACACGGGCTCCCGCGCCGCACAACGACGCCGCCGAGCCTTTGCCCACGTCACCGTAACCGCAGACCACGGCAACCTTGCCAGCCATCATCGTGTCGGTAGCGCGACGGATACCGTCGACCAGCGATTCCTTGCAGCCGTATTTGTTGTCGAATTTCGACTTGGTGACGCTGTCATTCACGTTGATCGCCGGGAACGGCAGTTGACCTTCCTTAACCAGCTGATACAGGCGGTTCACACCGGTGGTGGTTTCCTCGGACACACCCTGGATCTGGTCACGCATCTTTGTGAACCAGCCGGGGCTTGCCGCCATACGCTTGGCGATCTGCTTTTTGATCACCTCTTCCTCTTCCGAACCCGGAACAGGGATGATGTCTTCACCCGCTTCGGCACGAGCGCCGAGCAGGATGTAAAGCGTTGCGTCACCGCCATCGTCCAGGATCATGTTCGGGCCGTCTTCGAACAGGAAGGACTTGTCCAGATAATCCCAATGCTCTTCCAGTGTCTGGCCCTTGATCGCAAAAACGGGAATACCAGCTTCGGCAATCGCGGCCGCCGCGTGGTCTTGGGTCGAGAAGATGTTGCACGACGCCCAGCGCACATCCGCGCCCAGCGCCACCAGTGTTTCGATTAGAACGCCCGTCTGGATAGTCATGTGCAGCGAACCTACGATGCGGGCACCCGCCAGAGGTTTGCTTTCGCCGTATTCCGTGCGCAGGGACATCAGGCCCGGCATCTCGGTTTCGGCAATATCCAGCTCTTTGCGGCCAAAGCCAGCCAATGAAATGTCTTTAACGATATAGTCCCCGGCCATCAGGTGCTCCATTTTCCGGTAATTCACAGTTCTGGCTGCCCCTAGCATTCCTTGGGGCAGGTGGCAACTTTGAAGACTGTGATCGGAAACGTTATGGCTAATATTAGCTTGGTGTGCCTTCAATTTCGATCTTCGGTATCGCTTCAAAAAAATCTGTGCCAACGGCAACAATACAACTGATACCGTTCGCATTGGTTACCAAAACGGTATAGCTTCCCGTTTCCTTCGAGGTCCAAACCTCCATCACCGATTGTGCGCCACGTGTTTTTTGCAGACCGCCAAAGGCTAATTCCTCGGCATAGTTCTCCTGCAATTTGGATATGATGTCATTCCGTGCCGCACAATTCTGGGCAAAGGCAGGCGGCGCGGTGGCGGCCATTCCGAAGGTCAGTGCGATTGCGAATAGTCGTTTGAACATAGGATGCTCCTTTCGATACGTGTTTCAGTTCGAGAGGGGCACACTGGGAGGAGAATGCACCCCCCTCAGTCCTTAATGTCGGGATCCTACCGCGCCGTTTCAAAGCACGAACGCTCAAGAAAATGTTGGCAGCATGTGATCCAGACAGGTACATCATACCATAAAAACGCGAATTGAACGTGACCCACTTCACAAGGCATGGCAGAATGGCAACACAACCCAGAGCGTGGCAAAGGATGCTGTCGGGTCGCAGACTGGACCTGCTGGACCCGACACCGGTGGATATCGAGATTGAGGATATCGCGCATGGTCTTGCCTTTGTCGCTCGCTGGAACGGTCAGACAAACGGCGATTTCGCCTATTCCGTGGCTGAACACTCCCTATTGGTTGAAGAGATTTTTGGTCGCGTTGCCCCCAAGACCTCGGTGAAGTGGCGATTGGCCGCCTTGTTACATGACGCGCCCGAATATGTGATCGGCGATATGATTTCCCCTGTGAAGTCCGCCGTTGGTCCGGACTACGGCGCGCTGGATGACCGCCTGGCGGCGGCGATCCACATCCGGTTCGGCCTTCCTGCGCAGGTGCCGAAAACGGTGAAGCGCCAGATCAAGAAGGCCGACAAGATCAGTGCCTGGATGGAGGCCACACAAATCGCTGGGTTTTCCGAGGCCGAAGCCACGAAGTTCTTTGGCCGCCCTGACAGGGAGGTCATGGCAGGTCTACAGATCAGGTTGCGCCCCCCGGTCGAGGTGCGGCACGCCTATACAACACGACACGCAGAGCTGATCGCACAGGTCTAAAGGGCAGTTTCAGCATGAGTTGAGTGGTTAAAGGAGATGGTGATTCAGGGATGAAAAAAGAACCGGAAACCGAATTTTGCTTGTCGCCAACCTCGTTCTGGCTCTTGTACTTGCGGCGGTGTTGGTCAAAACCGGGTATCTTTCGAAGACAGTCCGCAAATTCACCGGCGCGCATGTCCCGGTCACGGAAACCGATCACTACAAACTCATGGTCTGGCTGCACGAGCGGCCGATATCTCAGGCATTGGCCTCACCGGATATTCAAATCGCTTTCATCGGTGATTCCATCATCGAGGGATGGTTGACCAGTAACGTCCTACCCAACTCGCTGAACCTTGGGATCAGCCGCGACACCACCGCGAGCCTGATCGCACGGGCAAAACCGTAACTGATCGCTCATGTTCCGACATGGTATCTGGGAATCGGGGTCAATGACGCTCTGGCGGTCACACCTCCGGCGGAGATTGCAGGGTATGTCGCACAGTTGAAGACCGTGTACATGCCCGCCGAAAGGTTGATCTGGCGTGCTGTGTTGCCTGTCACTGGTGCAAGCTGGACCGCGGAAATGGAGGCATTTCGAACTGCCTTCAACACGGCTGCACTACAAGCCTGTCAGGAAATGGCGAACTGCACATTTCTGACCCCGCCGGACGGGTACGACGAGAACATTGTCAACTGGGCGTCAGACGGGCTGCATCCTAACTCAATCGGATATCGTCAACTGGCGCAGCAGCTCTGCAAAGAAGTCTTTTGCTCACCTTAATACTCCTGCATGGAGACACTGTTGCACTACCCGGCGAACTGTCTGAAGCTTGGATAGGGTTTGTGATCTCCCTGTTTCAGCCAAAGACGTAAAAGCAAAGCTTATTGCCGTCCGGGTCGCGCACATATGCGCCATAGAATCTGTCGGGGACACGTTGACCCGGTTCGCCTTCGTCCACCGCACCCAGACTGATTGCCTTGTTGTAAAGTTCCTTGGCCTCATCCTTGGAATCGGCTGCAAAGGCGACCATGTTGCCATTTCCAACGGCGCAGTCATCACCGTCGTAGGGCTCGCACACCGCAAGCATCGGCGCGTCGGGTTTGTTGCCAATGAACGCGATCCGGCCTGCGTCTATAACCACTTTCGCACCCTTGTCTGCGAATAGGCTGGTATAGAAGTCCTTAGCGCGCTCCATGTCCGAAACGCCAACGGTTACATATCCGATCATCGAGTGGTCCTGTTCTGACAAAATATTCCAGATATGCCGAACAATCCCCGACGGGACCCAAGGTTACAAGTCACTAAACCGTCATCGAGCACCCCGCCGACTTAACGAGGGCTGCGTTTCGCCAGTATCCGCTGCAACGTCCGCCGATGCATATTCAACCGCCGCGCGGTTTCGGAGACATTCCGGTCACACAGCTCATAAACGCGCTGGATATGTTCCCAGCGCACACGGTCCGCGCTCATGGGGTTTTCAGGCGGCGGGGGCAGTTCGTCGCCCTTCGCAAGCAGCGCGTTCGTGATATCGGTCGCGTCCGCAGGCTTTGACAGATAGTCGGTCGCGCCGATCTTGACCGCCGCCACGGCAGTGGCGATGGCGCCATATCCGGTCAGAACTACAACACGGCTGTCGGGACGTTTTTCCCGCAGTACTTCGACTACGTCCAAACCGTTGCCATCCTCAAGTCTCAAATCAACAACAGCATAAGCCGGAGGACGGGCGGTGGAAATTGCGCGGCCAGCGGCGACGGATCCCGCGGTTTCAACTTCGAAGCCGCGCTTTTCCATGGCCTTGGCCAAACGTCTCAGAAACGGCTCGTCATCATCAACCAAAAGCAGGGATTTATCAGGGCCGATGTCAAGCTGAGAAGTATCTGCCATATGTTGGGTCTTTCGCTATTTCATGCTTTTGGCTCGGACATGAGTAATAGCAGCGCGGGAACAAAGGTCAAACAACCTTGTTACGACGCGCCCTGATCCAGAAAGCATTCAACCCTGTCCGCCATCTGTTCGGCCGTGTCTTCGCGCTTGAAAAACTCCAGAAATCCGTCTTCGGGTGTAACCAGATAGGTAAAGGTGGAATGGTCAACCAGATAGAATTCGTCGCCTTTGTCATGCGCCTTGTAATAGGTCTTGTAGGCCTTGCTGGCTGCCTTGACCTGTTCGGGCGAGCCGGTCAGCGCGATCGTCTTTCCACCGAGGTTGAAGGCATAGTCGGCCATCACTTCGGGCGTATCGCGATCCGGGTCAATTGAGATGAACAACGGTGTCACCGACAGTCCGCGCTCGGCAAGAATATCGACGGCCTCGGCGTTGCGGGACATATCAAACGGGCAAACGTCCGGGCAGAAAGTATATCCGAAATAGACCAGTGTCGGTTCGGTAATCACATCTTTGTCCGTGACCGTCTCGCCCTTGCCATTCACCAGTTCAAATGGCCCGCCAATTGCGGCGGAACCCCCGGCGATCTGGCTGGACCGGCATTGTGCGAACTTGTCATCGGACCCGCCGCCCGACGTCAGAAGCCACATGGCCCCAAGTCCGCTAGCCAGAGCAAGGGTTGCGAGAATTGCGTACAGTAGGCGGGTCATTTCGATTATCCGGTCGCAAGGGGTTGTTGATCGTTCCGGCCGGGACACCTATCAAGATGACCAGCCGATGCAACAGGACATAAGCGACCGATGGCAGAATCCAATCAGACTTTTTGGCGCGGCCAGGGACGCAGCAGCTGGATTCGGCTTCGGACCCTGATCCTTTTGCGATGGGTGGCCATCATCGGTCAGCTCACTGCAATCACGGTGGCGCAGCGATACTATGACGTGCAGCTGGAACTGGGCCTGTGCTACCTGGCCATCGGAATTTCGGTCATGGGCAACCTGACTGCCATTTTGCTGTTTCCGCAAAACAAGCGCCTGACCGAGTTTGAAAACTTCCTGATGGTTCTGTTCGACCTGCTGCAACTGTCAATCCTGCTGTATTTGACAGGCGGGCTGAACAATCCGTTTGCATTGCTTCTGCTGGGTCCGGTCACGATTTCAGCCAATGTCATGAGCACGCGATCGACCCTAATCGTCGGTGCCGTGGCAATCGTTCTGACTACTGTACTGGCAGAATTTCACCTTCCGTTACGGACAAGCCTCGGGCTTGTTCTGGATATCCCGGATATCCTTCTGTTTGGAAACTGGGCCGCAATCATCATCGCCATTGTCTTCATCGGCGCCTATTCCCACCGGGTCAGTTCCGAAGTCCAATCCATGTCAGAAGCACTGGCCGCCACGCATATGGCGCTGGCACGCGAACAAAAACTGACCGATCTGGGGGGCGTCGTTGCCGCTGCCGCGCATGAGCTGGGCACACCTTTGGCGACGATAAAACTGACCAGCGCAGAATTGATCGAAGAACTGGACGATCGCCCGGACCTGAAAGAAGATGCCGCTTTGATCCGCGAGCAGGCAGACCGTTGCCGTGACATTCTGCGCGACATGGGGCGGGCGGGCAAAGATGATCTGCATCTGCGGCAGGCACCGCTTTCGACAGTGGTGAACGAAGCGGCCGAACCACATGTCGGCCGAGGCAAGGCGGTTCATTTTTCCGAAGGCCCGGCGCAGGACGGGGATGTGCAGCAGCCCTCGATCCTGCGAAAACCCGAGATCATTCACGGATTGCGCAACCTGATTCAGAATGCCGTGGATTTTGCCCGCGCAAATGTCTGGGTCGAGGCCGAATGGACCGACGGCCGGATCACCGTCAGCATCATGGATGACGGGCGGGGATACCCGCCCCACATGATCGGACGCATTGGCGATCCCTTTATGCGCCGCCGACGGGTGGAATCCGATCAGAGAACACGCCCGGAATACGAAGGCATGGGCCTGGGATTGTTCATCGCCAAAACCCTGCTGGAACGCAGCGGCGCCGAGCTGGAATTCGCAAATGGTTCTGACCCTTACCAGCATCTGACTGACAACCCGGATCGGCGTGGGGCCATCGTCAAGGTGACTTGGCCTCGCAAATTGATTGACGCCCAAAAAGGCGACACGCCCGTCCCTTCCGGTTCCAACACGCGCTTTCAGGTGTGAATTAAGAGACCGTTAACCAATAGCGCGCATAATCAGCCCGGGTTTTGTTCAGGCTTGGGGGATTTGATGGCCGATTGGATCATTCTGGCCACAATCAGTCTTGTTTCGTGCTGTTTCGCCGTTCTGTGGCTGCTGCCGCGCCGGGCACAGCGCGACAAATCTTTTGGTTTATTTTCAAATACTTCTCTGTTTGACGCCGTATTTCTTTTTGATGGTGACCAACTGATCAGCCATTCTGATTTCGCGCTGGCCGGGTTAGAACATGTTGGAAACTGGCAGGACTTGCGGCGCCTGTTGCAAAGGGATTTCCCCACTTTCCCCGAAACTCCTGACAAAGTGCGCGATCGGGGCAATCTTGTGGTATCTGCCATTGACTGCACGATCGAACGAGAAGTCGTGTGTGAGTGGATTGACGGTGTCGTCCGCGTTCGACTTTGCGAAAGCGCAAAGGCCTCCTCAGCAGGATCGGCCACCCCAAGTGAACCGACCCGTCTGGCAATGGATCTGGCCCCTTATCCGGTATGGTTGGTCGGCAACGACAATCGGGTGCAGTGGTGCAATGCCGCCTATGTCACACTTGTTCAAAAGGCACGTGATCAGGACGCCGATCTGACTGCGCCGCTTTTTGCAAGCCCGGAGGATGCGGCAAGACCTACCGGAAAAACGCGCGTGTCGGTGGATGTGGCGGACTCTGATCGCAAGCTTTGGTTCGATTTGACTCGGATCGAACACGAGAACGGTCATCTGTGTTACGCTGTTGACGTCAACGCGATTGTCGAGGCGGAAACCGCCCAGCGCAAATTCGTGCAGACCATGACCAAGACCTTTGCCCAATTGTCCATTGGTCTCGCCATTTTTGACCGCAATCGGCAACTGGCCCTGTTCAACCCGGCCCTGATCGACCTGACCACGTTGCCACCTGATTTCCTCAGTTGCCGCCCCAGCCTAAGCAGTTTTTTCGACCGTTTGCGCGATCAACACATGATGCCGGAACCCAAAAACTACCGCAGCATGCGCCGTCAGATGAACGACCTTCTCGAAGCAGCAGAAGATGGAAACTATCACGAGACGTGGTCGCTGCCATCCGGGTCAGTCTATTCCGTCAGCGGGCGCCCTCACCCGGATGGTGCAGTGGCCTTTCTGTTCGAGGACATCACCGCGGAAATCACACTGACGCGGCGCTTTCGATCGGAAATGGATCTAATGCAGTCCATTCTGGACAAACTGGCGGACGCAATTGCTGTCTTTGCAGATGACGGCACGCTGGCCTTTACCAACTATGCGTATCAGAAGCTGTGGGGAGACGCGCAAGAGATCGGCTTCCAAAGCGAAACGGTCACCGATGTCACGCGACGCTGGCAAGACCTCTGTGTCGCGACGCCGGTTCTGGGTGAGGTCCGGGATTTTGTCGAAATGCGGGAAAACCGCGCCGAATGGACAGCCGAAATCCAGATGAGGTCCGGCATAACCGTGGATTGTACCGTCACACCGGTTTATAACGGCGCGACAATCGTCCGGTTTACCCAATCCGAGTTTGCCTCGAAATCCACCGCGATGGAACAGACCAGCGCCTGAACCGGGTTGCAGCCGGTCAGGCGCAAGGCCATTGTGGCGGCATGACACAGACCGCCCGATCTCTGACTTTCAAATCGCCCGAAGAAACCGCCGTTTTCGCAGCGCGAATGGGAATGTCACTGTGCCCGGGCGATGTCGTTCTGCTGGAAGGCTCGATCGGCAGCGGCAAAACACATTTCGCGCGCAACCTCATTCAGTCATTGATGGCCGAGCCCGAAGATGTGCCCTCGCCAACTTTCACTTTGGTCCAGGCTTACGACACGCCATCAGGTGAAATATGGCATTGCGACCTGTATCGTCTGAGCGCGGCGGAAGAAGTTGACGAACTGGGCCTGACGGAAGCTTTTGATACAGCAATTTGCCTTGTGGAATGGCCGGACAAGCTGGGAGCTTTGGCACCCGAGACTGCGTTGAAGCTGACGTTTGAAACAGACCCTAACAATACCGAATTCCGCCGTGTGACCCTGTCTTGGACTGCTCCGAAATGGGCGGAAAAACTGGAGAGAACTGCATGACGAACAGGACGGTCCTGGCCGAAGCCCTGATTGCACAAACCCCCTGGGCCGGGGCAAAACGTACGCCACTGGCAGGCGATGCCTCGAACCGGAGATACGAACGGCTGATCGATCCGCCCGGCGGGCGCACTGCGGTTTTGATGGACGCGCCACCCGAAAAAAGTGACGATGTTGAACCCTTCGTGCGGGTTGCCGAATACCTCCGATCGGTTGGTTTGAGCGCGCCGGAAGTATACGCAGAAGATACCCGGTACGGTTTTCTGTTGCTGGAAGATCTGGGTGATGATCTTTTTGCGCGTGTCGTGAAAAAAGACCCGGGCAAGGAGCGGAAATTGTACCGGGCCGCCACCGACGTGTTGCTCCACCTGCATCAGGCGCCTTCTCTTTCCTTGCCGTCTTATGATCCGTCCCTCATGACGGAACTGGCTTCATTGGCCTTCACAAAATATGCGGCCGGTATCCTGGGAACAATTGACGAAGACGCCCTGGACCGGTTCGAGCACAGGTTCGCGGACATCCTGCATCGTGAAACATCCGGTGCGAAGGTGGTCATTCTCAGGGATTATCACGCGGAAAACCTGTTGTGGCTGCCGCAGCGCGAAGGCGTGAAACGCGTCGGGCTGCTGGACTTCCAGTTGGCCATGCTGGGGCACCCGGCCTACGATCTGGTGTCTCTGCTACAGGATGTACGCCGAGATGTCTCGGCCGGGATCGAAATTCAGATGATCAACCACTACATCTCTGTGTCAGGTATAGACGACCATGATTTCCGCACGGCCTACAGTGTATTGGGGGCCCAGAGAAACCTGCGTATCCTTGGCGTCTTCGCACGTCTGGCGACGGAATATGGCAAGCCTCACTACGTGGACATGATCCCGGCCGTCTGGGCACATCTGATGCGCGATCTGGATCACCCTGCCCTTGTTTCGGTGGCGCCCCTGCTGCACGAAGCTTTGCCCAGACCCACTCCGGAAAACCTGGCCAGGTTGAGAACGCAATGACCGGATCGCCATTTGCCGTAATGCTGTTCGCAGCCGGGTTCGGCACCCGCATGGGCGCGTTGACCAAAGACCGACCCAAGCCATTGATCGAAGTGTCGGGCCGACCACTGATTGATCATGCGCTTGGCCTTGTCGAAGATCTTGACCCTGTCCGTACTGTCGCCAACCTGCATTATCACGCTGATCAGCTCGCAGCGCATCTCCGTCCCAAGGGTGTTCTGCTGTCTCGGGAAGACTCTGAAATCTTGGAAACAGGCGGCGGATTGCGGGCAGCTTTGCCAATGTTGGGCACCGACCCCGTATTCACGTTGAACACCGACGCGATCTGGTCCGGGCCAAACCCTTTGACCCTTTTGCAGAAAGCTTGGGACCCGAGCCGTATGGACGCGCTACTGATGTGCGTTCCTGTTGGGCGAACTGTTGGTCATATTGGATCAGGTGATTTCACGGCCGAAAAAGGCGGACGGATCACGCGTGGTCCCGGTTTGGTTTATGGTGGGACACAGATCCTCAAGACCGATGGATTGCATTCGTTCTCGCAAACTACATTTTCGCTCAACCTGCTTTGGAACCAGATGCATGATCGGGGTCGACTTTTTGCGGTCGAATACCCCGGACGCTGGTGTGATGTAGGCCGCCCCGAAGGCATCGCTCTAGCCGAGGGTTTGCTGGCTGATGTTTGAGTCTGGTACCCTGCCCCGAGTTTTTGCCGTGCCCCCCGGTACGGATTTCCCAAAGGCATTGGTCGATGGCCTGCGGCAACGCTGTTCTGGCCCGCCCGAAGCTTTGGCGCGGGTAGAGTTGGTTCTGAACACAAGACGCATGGAGCGGCGCGTCCGCGAACTGTTCAATCAGGGGCCGCCGTGCCTTCTGCCCCGTCTCTCGTTGGTGACGGACCTGGGCGAAAGCGTTGATCTGGCGCAAATTCCACCAGCCATCCCACCCCTGCGGCGGCGTCTTGAATTGACTCAGCTGGTATTGAAGCTGCTGGAACAACAGCCGGATCTGGCCGCCCGATCCTCGGTCTTCGACCTGTCCGACAGTCTGGCCACACTGATTGACGAAATGCAGGGCGAGGGCGTGTCGCCCGAGGCGATCCGGCAGCTGGATGTTAGCGACATGTCCGGACACTGGGCGCGGGCACAGGCTTTTATCGGCATCGCGGATCATTTCATCGACACCGAGGAGCAGACGATGGATGCACAGGCCCGCCAACGCCGCGTGGTCGAAAGCCTGATCGCACGATGGCAGATTGCCCCCCCGCAACACCCAGTCATTCTGGCGGGCTCTACCGGGTCCCGTGGCACCACCCTGACGTTGATGGAAGCCATCGCGCGCCTGCCACAAGGGGCACTGGTACTGCCTGGGTTTGATTTCGATCAACCGGATCACGTTTGGCAGGGTTTGGATGATGCGTTGACGTCTGAAGATCACCCACAATACCGTTTCCGCAAGTTGATGCGCGCGCTGGAACTTGCACCGGGTCAGATCACCCCATGGACGGATTTTTCGGCCCCCTCACCCGCTCGTAACCGACTGGTATCCCTGGCTTTACGTCCGGCACCCATCACCGACGCCTGGATGATCGAAGGCCCCAAACTGGCCGATTTGGAAGGCGCGTCCAAAGACCTGACGCTGGTCGAGGCGCAATCACCCCGCGCCGAGGCATTGGCCATCGCCCTGCGACTGCGGCTAGCTGCGGAAAAAGGACAGACCGCTGCTCTGATCACGCCGGATCGCATGTTGACCCGCCAGGTCAGCGCCGCGCTGGATCGGTGGAACATAGTGCCGGACGACAGTGCGGGCCTTCCGCTGCAACTTTCCCCGCCGGGCCGTTTTCTTCGTCATGTGGCCAACCTGTTCACGCGCCGTCTGGAGGGTGAGACGCTGCTGACCCTTTTGAAGCACCCGCTTTGTCATGACGGCGGTGAACGCGGAAACCATTTGCTGCTTACGCGTGATCTGGAGCTTGACCTGCGCCGCCACGGCCCGCCCTTTCCTGACAGCGCAAGCCTCACTGCTTTTGCAGTGCGTAAAGAAGCCCCGGAAAGCTGGGTCAAATGGGTCGTGTATCACTTCTGCGACCAGCAGATCACCAATGAACTGCACCTCGCAGACTGGGTGGAGCGTTTGATGGAACTGGCCGAGGCGATCTCGGCTGGCAGCACGGGTGAAACAGGTACTCTGTGGGACAAAAACGCAGGCCAAAAGGCGCTGGAGGTACTGAATTCACTCAGGGCAGAGGCGAAGCATGGTGGCCTGATGACGGCCCATGATTTTGCCGATCTGCTGGGCGCTTTGCTTGCGGGTGAAGAGGTTCGTGACCGGGATGCGCCGCACCCGCACATCATGATCTGGGGCACGCTCGAGGCGCGGGTGCAGGGTGCCGACCTGCTGATCCTTGGTGGGTTGAATGAAGGAAGCTGGCCAGAGGCGCCAACACCTGATCCCTGGCTGAACCGGCAGATGCGTGACAACGCGGGTTTGTTGCTGCCCGAGCGCCGGATCGGCCTGTCTGCGCATGACTTCCAGCAGGCCATCGGTGCACCCGAAGTGTGGTTGACCCGCGCGACCCGCTCGGATGATGCCGAGACGGTTCCGTCACGTTGGCTGAACCGGCTGACCAACCTGTTGCAGGGTTTGCCGGGTCAGGGTGGCCCCGAAGCTCTGGCCAAAATGCGCGCTCAGGGCGAAAAATGGCTGAACTGGTCCGAGGCTCTGGAAGATGCGCCGCCTGTCGACCCCGCACCGCGCCCATCTCCGCGTCCACCGGTCGCCGCACGTCCGCGCCGTCTGTCTGTGACAGAGATAAAAAGGCTGATCCGTGACCCATACGCGATATACGCCAAACATGTGCTTCGTCTGAAACCGCTTGATCCACTTGTGCAGGCCCCCGATGCCTTGCTGAGAGGGATTGTAATTCACGAAATCCTTGAGCACTTCATCAAGGACAGTGTCCTCGACAGCGCTTTGCTGACGCGGGAAAACTTCCTGAAACGGGCGCACACCCTGTTGGATCAGCATGTCGCCTGGCCGACCGCCAGAAAACTGTGGCTGGCCCGGTTGGAACGGATCGCGGAGGACTTCCTCGGTGCGGAGCTCGCGCGCCGGACTGATGGTGGGCCGGTGGCGTTTGAGGCGGCGATGAAGCAGGTGCTGAACCCTCTGGATTTCACCATTGTCGGGCGCGCGGACAGGATCGATTTCAACCGCCGGGGCGCGTTGCGGATCATCGACTATAAAACCGGCGCACCACCGACGGAAAGCCAGCAATCCAAATTTGACAAGCAGTTGCTGATCGAGGCGGCGGTGGCCGAGCAGGGCGGGATTGAGGGCCTTGACCCGACAGGCGTGGCCGAAGCCATCTTCATCGGTATGGGTGGTAGTTACAAGGAGGTTACCGCGCCCTTGGAAAAAGAACCGACCGACAAGGTTCTTGCCGAGCTGAAAGAGTTAATATCCGCTTATTTAGAGCCTGATCAGGGGTTCTCGTCCCGTCGTATGCTGCACAAGGATTCAGATATCGGCGATTATGATCACCTCGCTCGGTTCGGCGAATGGGACCGTACAGCCGAAACATGCCCTGAGGACCTGACATGAGCCCGCGCAACGATGCAACTGAACGGCAAGTGCAGGCCGCGCGCCCCGATGCCTCGACCTGGCTGGCGGCCAATGCCGGATCGGGCAAGACACGGGTTTTGACGGACCGGGTAGCGCGTTTGCTGCTGGACGGAGTCCAGCCTCAGCACATCCTGTGCCTGACTTACACCAAAGCCGCCGCCAGCGAGATGCAGAACAGGTTGTTCAAGCGCCTTGGTGAGTGGGCAATGCTGGATAACAGCTCTCTGCTGGAACAGCTGACCGACCTCGGTGTACCCGGTGAAATCAGCTCGGACAAGCTGGCGCAAGCACGCACCCTGTTTGCCCGCGCCATCGAGACGCCAGGTGGTCTGAAAATCCAGACCATCCACTCGTTCTGCGCCTCGTTGCTGCGAAGATTCCCGCTCGAGGCTGGTGTCAGTCCGCAATTTTCCGAGATGGAAGACCGCGCAGCAACCTTGTTGCGAGAGGAGATTGTCGAGGATTTCGCCGAAGGCCCTCAGGCCGGGTTGATTGAAGATGTGGCCCGGTTTGTCACGGATACGGGATTTGACAAACTGACTGCTGCAATCACGCAAAAGCGCAATTTGTTTGCACAGCGACTGGAGTGGTCCGACCTGCTGCACCGCTTCGGTTTGCCCGCCGAGTTTGATGAAACAAGTCTGCTTGAGCGGGTTTTTCTTGGTGGCGAAGTCGAGCTGATCCGATCCATGCTGCCCGCTTTGACCGAAAGCGGCGGCAACAACGCCAAGGCCGCCGTGAAACTGGCTGGGTTCAACGAAGTGCGGTTGGCACATCTACCCATGTTGGAAAGCGTGTTTCTGACGGGGAAGGGCGCAAAGGAACCCTTCACGGCCAAACTCAACGCTTTTCCGACCAAACCCCTGCGCGAAGGTGTGCTGGCCGACCGGATGCCGCAGCTCGAGGCCTTCATGCTGCGGATCGAAACCGCACGAGAACAACGTCTGGCGCTGGTCGCGTCCCAGAAAACTGCTGTATTGCACCGCTTTGCTGCTGCATTCCTTCCGGAATACGAACGGCGCAAGCAACTGCGCGGCTGGCTGGATTTCGACGACTTGATCCTGCGCGCGCGGCAGGTGTTGAACGATCCGGCGGTGGCCGAATGGGTGCTGTACCGACTGGACGGGGGCATCGATCATATTCTTGTGGACGAAGCGCAAGACACCAGCCCCGATCAATGGGACGTGATAGAGAAACTGGCACAGGAATTCACCAGCGGGGAAGGGGCCCGATCCGGGGTTGAGCGCACGATCTTCGTCGTCGGCGACAAGAAACAATCGATTTATTCCTTTCAGGGCGCCGATCCACAGGCCTTTGACAGAATGCAGGAAGAGTTTGGCCGGAAACTCGCTGAATCAGGCTCTAAACTATGGGATTCGACGTTGGAATACTCGTTCCGATCCTCCAGCGCAATCCTGACTCTGGTCGATATCCTGTTTGAAAACCGCTCTGATGCGGGGTTTCGCAAGGACAGTCAACACCGTGCTTTCAAGGCCGATCTGCCAGGTCGTGTTGATCTTTGGCCCGTTGTCGAAAAAGTTGCAGATGCCGAAGACGGGGATTGGACCGATCCGGTTGATCGTCCTGGCGCACGGCATCACACCGTCATTCTGGCCGAGAAGGTTGCACAGTCGATCAAAGACATGATCGAACGGGGCGAGACGATCCCGGAAGATGGCAAACCCGGCCAATTCGTTCGTCGAAAAGTGCGGCCAGGGGATTTTTTGATCCTTGTGCAACGCCGCTCGGACCTGTTTGCCGAGATCATCCGTGCCTGCAAGGCGCTGCACCTGCCCATCGCCGGAGCAGATCGGCTGAAAGTGGGCGCTGAATTGGCGGTCAAGGATCTTGCGGCATTACTCAGCTTTCTGGCCACGCCCGAAGACAGCCTGTCCCTGGCAACGGTTCTCAAGTCCCCCTTGTTCGGATGGTCCGAGCAGCGGCTTTTCGACCTGGCGCACCGACGAAAAGAGCAGTTCCTATGGGCCGCACTGCGTAACCGAGCGGAGGAGTTCCCCGAAACACTGTCCGTGCTGAATGATCTGCGCAGCCAGATCGACTTTCTGCGCCCCTATGATCTGATCGAACGTATTTTGACCCGCCACGACGGACGGCGCAAATTACTGGGCCGCTTGGGGGCAGAAGCCGAAGACGGCATCAATGCGCTGTTGTCCCAGGCACTGGCCTATGAGCGAACGGATATCCCCAGCCTGACGGGGTTTCTGGTCTGGATGCAGACCGACGATCTGGAAATCAAAAGACAGATGAGCGGTGTCGGCAACATGATCCGCGTGATGACTGTGCACGGATCCAAAGGGCTGGAAGCTCCGATTGTCATCTTGCCCGATACGGGCAGGCGCCAGCCGCCACGTGATTCCGAGATCATGGTGGCCGGAGGAACTCCGCTATGGAAAGTTTCGGCAGATGTTTCGCCAAGCCTGATCAATCAGGCCCGGGGCGAGGCGCGCAACCGCGAGGAAAATGAACGGCTACGGCTTCTATATGTGGCTCTAACACGAGCCGAAAAATGGCTGATTGTGGCGGCTGCTGGCGAGTTGGGGAAAGACGGCAACAGCTGGTATCAGATGGTCGATGCGGCCATGGATCAGGCCGGGGCCGCGCAGGTACCGGGTACCGATATCCGCCGCCTGTCCCACGGAGATTGGGAGGCGGCGCCCTTGATCGATCAGCCGAACGCTGACGTTGGGCCAGTCGGTTTGCCGGACATGTTTCACCATCCGGCTCCGGACCCGGTTGCGCCTGCAAGCGCGCTCAGCCCCTCGGACTTGGGCGGCCCAAAGGCATTACCCGGTGATGCCGGCCTGGATGAAGAGGCGGCCAAACTGCGTGGAACCTACCTCCACCTTCTGCTGGAACACCTTCCCGTGGCAGAGAAAGACGTTTGGCCAAAGCTTTGCGCCCGGTTGCTACCCGATATGCAGGAAACGGACCGGCAAGAGATTTTGAACGAAGCTGCATGTGTACTGACAGCGGAAATCCTACAGCCCGTATTCGCACCTGACACGCTCGCCGAAGTGCCCATAACTTCCGATCTGAACGGGCAGCGGATGCATGGGGTTGTCGATCGTCTGATCGTATCGGATACCGAAGTGCATGTGATTGATTTCAAATCAAATACCATCGTTCCGAACCTCGCGGAAGAATGCCCCGACGGGCTGTTGCGACAGATGGGGGCATATGCTTATGCGCTGGCTCAGATCTATCCGGACCGCAGCATTCGAACCGCCATTTTGTGGACACGCACGGCAAGCCTGATGTGGTTGCCACACGATCTTGTGACAGATGCACTGGCCCGCACCCAGATATCTTGACCTTACCCGAAGCGGCACCTACGTTCTGTTCCCAAGTTTACCCCATTCAGGAGACAGAATATGTCGACCGTAGCCGTTACCGACGACACCTTTGACGCCGAAGTCAAGAATTCGACCGTTCCCGTGGTCGTGGATTTCTGGGCCGAATGGTGTGGCCCCTGCAAGCAAATTGGCCCCGCGCTGGAAGAACTGGCAGCCGAGTATGGCGACAAGGTAAAGATCGCCAAGGTCGATGTGGACAGCAACCCAAACGCGGCGGCCGCTATGGGCGTGCGCGGCATTCCGGCACTGTTCATCTTCAAGGACGGTCAGGTTGTTTCGAACCGCGCGGGCGCGGCCCCCAAAGCCGCCCTGCAAAGCTGGATCGACGAATCCATCTGATCTGGTCCTAACAGATTTTCTCGAAGGCACCTCAGATCGGGGCGCCTTTTTTATTGAAGACATCGGAGACACCAATGGCTAAAACGCGGGTCCTTGTAGAATTCGGGATGGGCACATCCCTGCGCCGGATGGACTATACTCAGGCGTCACTGCGGGCGATCAAGGATGGGCTTTGGCACAACTCGGTCAACATGGCGGAACTGTTCGGGTTCCCGAAAGAGACGATGATCATTGATGCCGAAATTGGGGTTCAGCAACCGGATCAGGTGGACATCGACGCGCTAAAGGCTGTTTTCCCCTACGGTCAGCCGAACATATCAATCACAAAAGGGGGATTGGACATCGCAAAGCCCCACAGTGACGGGCACACGATCATTGCCAACGCCGCCCTGATCGTTTCCTTCGACATGGAGCCCGCACAATGAGTGAAAAACGCATCATTCTGGAGATGGGAACGGGAAACGACCTGTACGGCCAGGATTATACCAAGGCAGCCCGCCGCGCGGTGCAGGATGCCTTGCACCATTCATCCATCACGTTGTTTTCGAAACTGGGGATTGATCATTCCGAAATGCGTGTCAGCGTCACGATCGGCGTGCAGGATCCTGAACAGGTGGATTGCGGCCTGGTAGCTTCTGACCTGCCGCGGGGCAGGGCCGAGGTTCGCGCAGTCAAAGGTGGGCTTGACGTTGTCGATGAAGAAGCAGGTACGCGGCACGTGGTTGCTACCGCGGCGATCGAGGCTTTTCTGCCTGATCTTTCCGGAAAATACGTTCGAAGCTGAACAAAGAAAAAGCCGCTCGGAAAACCGGGCGGCTGTCTCGAATGGGCGGTCTGTTGGAACGATCAGATATCGGCGATATCTGCGCGGCTCAGACCGATATCGTCCAACTGAGCGTCGCTGAGTTCCGACAGGAGTTTGCGGGTTTTGCGGGAATCTTTCCATTCAACAACGGTGTTGAAGACATTGGTGAACGTGTCCACTACGTGCAGGATGGTAGCTGCTCCGAGCGGCGCATGAATGTTAGCTGTGGTTGCCATGTGCGCAGTCCTTTGTGATGAAACAGCCGACCCGTTGTCGGTTGTGAGCCTCATGTAGTCCCGCGCGCCCGGACTCACAATTGCTGGTCCGGTAACCCCGGATTGCGTTTTTTGCATATCTTTTGGGCAATTGAAGAACGGGTTGCGCCAACCTCTGGCCCGGCCCATATATACCGCCAGCGAAAACGGAGACGATCATGGCAGACAACGACTTTCCCGGTTGGCACGGCACGACGATCATTGGCGTCAAGAAGGGCGGTCAGATCGTCATAGCCGGTGATGGGCAGGTCAGCCTGGGTCAGACCGTAATCAAGGGCACGGCGCGCAAAGTGCGCCGCCTGTCCCCCGGAGGGTCCGAAGTTGTCGCTGGCTTTGCCGGTTCGACGGCCGATGCCTTCACGTTGCTGGAGCGGCTGGAGGCCAAGCTTGAGGCAACACCAGGCCAGCTTGCCCGCGCTTCGGTGGAATTGGCGAAGGACTGGCGCACTGACAAGTACCTGCAAAAGCTTGAAGCAATGCTGATCGTCACGGACGGTAAAGATCTTTTCGTGATCACCGGCGCCGGTGACGTGCTGGAACCTGAACACAACGTGGCCGCCATCGGGTCCGGGGGAAATTTTGCTCTGGCCGCTGCGCGCGCGCTGATGGATAGTGACAAGTCGGCGGAAGAGGTCGCGCGTCAGGCAATGGCCATCGCGGCCGACATCTGCGTCTATACCAACGGCAAACTGACGGTTGAGACAATCTCAGGCTAGCAGCGCCGAGATTTCCTTGCCTTTCCAGCGGCGATGCATGCCGATCAGGCCAATAATCGCTGCGACGATCACGATGTAATAGGGCACGCGGATATCGATGCTCATCAATCCGCCCCCTATCAACGACATGATCCCGCCCGCAAGGCAGAACACCGCGGTGGTCACGCCCATGACCCAGCCCTGATCCGCTTCGCTGACGCTGGAAGAGAAAAGCCCAAGCACGGTAGGGTAAGCGATTCCGAACAGGAAATAGAAGAAAAAGACCGGCACATAACTGAACATGCCACTTGGGCTGAAGGCGAAAGCGAATCCGCAAATCACCATGACGACGAGTGACGTGTAGATAATCGCATACTTGCTGAACTTCTCCTGGGCGGGTCTCACCAGGAACGTGCTGGAAAAGGCCAGCGCGACGCCGATGACGACCATCGCCATACTGCCACCGATGACTCCGTATCCGAAGGCACTTGTCAGGAAATTGTCGACAAACACGTAGAAGGTGACGTTGGCGATCATGAAGAACGAATAGACAGGCAGGATCTTCAATACCATCGGGTGACCGCGCACTGCTATCAGGCTGTCAGTTATGTCACGGGGACGGAATACAAAGGGTGCACGATCCGCTCGGGTATCCTGGAAGAAAAACAGGACCAGAAAGATTGCTATCATCACAAGGACAAAAGCGCCATAAAATGGCGTTCTCAGCGTGGCGAAGCCACCCAGCAGGGCGGCGTCTGACAAGATCGCGCCGATGATCGGCCCACCCACGAGGCCAAAGCTGACGCCCGTCACGATATAGCCCATGTTCCGATCCCGGTCTGTCGCGTCGGTGCTTCCGTCGATCATCGCCGCTTGCGCAATGGGTTGGTTGCCCGCAGTAAACCCGGTGATCGAACGCCCGACGATCAGCAGAAGAAGGCTGTTGAGGTAAAGCGCGGCAATGGTCAGGGCATATCCGGCCAGCGCGCCACCGAGGCACACAAGCAAAGCGTTCTTGCGCCCGATCGAGTCCGATACTTTCGAGACATAGACAACGCCCAGAAACCATGACAGGAAAAAGCATCCGATCACGAGGCCATAGTAAAAATGCCTGCGCCCCTCGGGTGTGTTTTCGGGCAGAAACCCTGATTTCGTTTCCATGATCAGCGAGTTGATGATGGGAAAGACCAGCCCCTGTCCGATCAGATCCACAAATACCACAAACAAAAGGGTAATCTTGGCGATATTTGTCATGTCTCACGCTCCTGGCCTTCAAACCCTCGATATACCGTAGCAGACGGATCCCACATTCCCCAAGCAAAGCATTTGCAAACCTGAGCCTGCATTGCTAACCAACGCGGCCATGAATACTGGCTTGGTTGTTTTCGCCCGTACCGTGATTACCTAAGCCGCATGACTCAAATGCCGACCGAAAGGACTGCCCTTTGACCGACCTGACCCCGCGCGAGATCGTCTCGGAACTGGATCGCTTCATCATCGGGCAGAAGGATGCCAAGCGTGCCGTGGCCGTCGCCCTGCGCAACCGCTGGCGCCGCAAGCAATTGCCGGACGACATCCGGGAAGAGGTCTATCCCAAGAACATCCTGATGATCGGCCCCACCGGCGTCGGCAAGACCGAAATCAGCCGCCGTCTGGCGAAACTGGCCCGCGCGCCGTTTATCAAGGTCGAGGCTACCAAGTTCACCGAGGTTGGATATGTCGGTCGCGATGTGGAGCAGATTGTGCGCGATCTGGCAGACGCAGCCATCCTGCAAACCCGCGAGTTCATGCGTGAAGACGTCAAGGCCAAAGCGCATCAGGCTGCCGAAGACCGCGTGATCGAAGCAATTGCAGGCGCGGATGCGCGCGAAGGCACGCGCGAGATGTTCCGCAAGAAGCTGAAATCGGGCGAGCTGGACAACACGGTGATCGAACTGGAACTGTCCGACACCTCAAGCCCGATGCCGATGTTTGACATTCCGGGGCAGCCGGGCGGTCAGATGGGCATGATGAATCTGGGCGACATTTTCGGCAAGGCCTTTGGCGGACGCACCGTCAAGAAACGCCTGACCGTCGCAGAAAGCTATGATTTGCTGATCGGGGAAGAGGCCGACAAGCTGCTGGATGACGAAACCGTAACCCGCACCGCGCTGGAATCAGTCGAACAGAACGGCATTGTGTTTCTGGATGAGATCGACAAGGTCTGCGCCCGTTCCGACGCACGCGGCGGCGATGTCAGCCGGGAAGGGGTGCAGCGCGACCTTCTGCCGTTGATCGAAGGGACAACCGTATCGACCAAGCATGGTCCGGTCAAAACGGACCATATCCTGTTCATTGCCTCAGGTGCGTTTCACATCGCCAAACCTTCGGATCTGTTGCCGGAATTACAGGGGCGTCTGCCGATTCGCGTCGAATTGCGCGCTCTGACCGAAGAAGACTTCGTGCGCATCCTGACCGAAACCGATAACGCGCTGACCCTGCAGTATACTGCTTTGATGGCCACCGAGGAGGTAACTGTCAGCTTTACCGAGGGCGGCATCGCGGCACTGGCGAAGATTGCAGCTGACGTGAACCAGAGCATCGAAAACATCGGCGCCCGGCGGCTCTACACTGTCATGGAGCGGGTTTTTGAAGAACTGTCCTTCGCGGCGCCAGACCAAGCCGGTACGGAAATCACTGTTAACGCGCAATTCGTCAGTGACAATCTTGGAGAATTGACCAAGTCCTCTGATCTGAGCCGTTACGTTCTGTAACACGGCCAGCCGTTTTTTGCCGTTGTTCTCGACTTGCCATGCTGGACGTTAGGCAAGAATAGGATAGCGTGTCCACGATTCACCTCGAGGTCTGGCCCGTGCTGCGCTATTTCATCATTCTGTTCGCATCCCTTTCGCTCTGCGCCTGCGTCGACCGGACGGTGTCCGAGGTCGTGCCCGATGCCGTGAACATCGGGACACCTGAAACCATCTTCGCAAGTACGACCCGCGCGCGTGAGGCCGATGGATCCTTTGGATTCCGACGCGGTGAAACACTAAAATTTCTCGAAACTACGGTTTCGATCCCACCAACGCATACTCCGGGTACGCTCCGTTTTTCCTACGCAAACCCGAATCCGCAGAAAGAGTTCGTTCTGGCAGATGTCACCGAGTTGGATGGGCCTGGTGGATTACGCAAACATCTGCGGGGTAAGGGCGACGTCACGATCTTTGTGCACGGCTACAACTCGACCCAGACCGAAACGATCTTTCGCGCAGCTCAGCTGACGCATGACATCGGCCTCCCCGGGTCAACGCTGGTGTATTCGTGGCCAAGCCGTGCGACGGGTTATGGGTATGCCTACGATTTGGACAGCATGTTGTTTGCCCGCGACGGTTTGGAACAGACTATCCGCGAGCTGAAAGCCATGGGTGTCAAACGCGTTATTCTGGTGGCGCATTCCATGGGCGGTGCGTTGGCGATGGAAATGATGCGACAAACCGAACTACAAGAACCCGGATGGGCCAACCGAAACATCGATGGGGTCGTGCTGATCTCGCCCGATCTGGATCTTGATCTGTTTCGCTCGCAGATGAAACGTATCGAAAACCCGCCCGATCCTTTCCTGGTAATGGTGTCCCAAAAGGACAAGATCCTGAACATCTCGGGCCGTTTGCGTGGCACTGATGAAGGTAAGCGGTTGGGTAATATCAGCTCGATTGACTCTCTCGAAGAATTCCCGATCAGCGTGATCGACACGACGGCATTCAGCAGTGACGCGGCTTCCTCGCATTTCGTTGCCGCAACCTCACCGGCCTTGTTGTCGATCCTCAACTCGTTACGGCGTGTCAACAATACCTTCGGGCGGGAAGACCGACCGGCAATTGATATTCTGGTGCCACCCAGCGAGCGAAATCCCGACGGTGCCACTGAAATTGTTCTAACAGATACCGGACAGGCACAGGTCAGCTCTCCGTGACGCGGTTTAAGCTGCGTCGGTATCTTCTGGACAATGCCACCTGGCTTGGCGGAGGCGTTCTCCTGACGTTTTTGTCCAGCTTTGGGCAGACATTCTTCATCTCGATCTTTGCCGGTGATATCCGCGCGGAATTCGGTCTCGGCCACGGTGCCTGGGGTGGGCTATACACATTAGGCACAACCCTGTCGGCCATCGTGATGATCTGGGCCGGAGGGCTAACGGACATCTTTCGCGTCCGGGTGCTGGGTCCGGCGGTTCTGACCGGGTTGACCCTGGCCGCCCTTGCCATGGCGCTGAATACCTGGCTGCTGCTGTTGCCAGTGGTGATTTTTTTGCTGCGTCTTCTCGGTCAGGGGATGAGCACGCATCTGGCCGCGGTCGCCATGGCGCGGTGGTTTACGGTCACGCGGGGCAAAGCACTTTCCATTGCATCCATCGGCTATGCCATCGGTGAGGCCTTGCTGCCGCTGATCTTTGTTGCGGCCATGGTTTACCTGGACTGGCGTTGGCTGTGGGTCATCGCGGCGGCGGTGACCGCCTTGGGTATTCCCGTGTTGATGCGGCTATTACGCGAGGAACGAACACCGCAAAGCCTTGCCAGCGAATCCTCTGCCATTGGAATGCAGGGTCGCCATTGGAGCCGTCGCGACGCGCTGTTTAACCCCTTGTTCTGGTTCATGGTCCCCGCCGTGCTTGCGCCTTCTGCATTCATTACCGCGTTTTTCTTCCATCAGATCTATCTGGCTGACGTCAAAGGCTGGCAGCATATTCAACTAGTCGCTCTGTTTCCGATCTTTACCGGAATATCACTGCTATCGATGTTTTCTGCGGGCTGGGCATTGGACAAATGGGGCACTGCGCGCATCATGCCATACTATCAGCTTCCGATGGCGGTTGGGTTTGTGGTTCTGGGCATGACTGAATCAATCAGCGGCGCGACGATTGGGTTGGTTTTTCTTGGCCTGACGGTCGGCGCAAACAGTACTTTGCCCAGTGCGTTCTGGGCAGAATTCTATGGGACCCAGCATATCGGAGCCATCAAGGCGATGGCTGCGGCTGTCATGGTGCTGGGGTCAGCCATCGGACCTGGGTTGACCGGCGTTCTGATTGACCTTGGTATTTCTCTGAACACTCAGTTTTTCTGGATTGGAATGTTCTTCGTGCTGGTATGCGTTCTGATTTGGGTCGGTATTTCCCGCGCCCGTCGTGACCTTTAGCGCACGCGCCTGAGATATACGTAATAAGCCCCATCTCCGCCGTGGCTTATATGAGCAGGTGTGACCTGCATCACCGCCTGGGCCAGCGGTGGGATAGACAACCAGTGAGGAACCTGATTTCGCAGAACACCGCGCGGCGTCGGAATCGGACCGGGCTCGTCCCGATCCTTGCCTTTGCCGGTCACGACCAAAACCAGACGCTTACCCTGTGCCTGCGCGCTCAGGACAAATCGGATCAGTGCCGGATGGGCCGAAGCGACCCGCATACCGTGCAGATCCAGCTTGCCTTCGGGTTTCAGCTTGCCGCGCTTCATCCGGCCAAAGGCCTTGTTGTCCATCTGAACCGGTGCTTTGCGAAGCGCATTCGTCACCGAAGGCTTCAGATCATTCGGTTTCGATTTCACCTGATGGGCCTGTCCAAGTTCGAATGACTCAAGCCGGAGTTTCGGCGTTTTCTTGGGCTTGGGTTTCGGCAGGGAAGTCGGATGGACCGTCTGCGGGATTTCCGGATGCAGCCGCTCGGCCTGTTTGGCGACCTTCCGCCACAGCTCGATCTCTTCGCCGGTTAGTTTGCGCCGGGTCATCAGAATTCATCCGGTAGCAGGGCATAGGCACGCTGGATGGGCAGCAACACCACCATCCGGCCCGGATCTTTCAGCTTTCCCGCGGCCTGCCCGGCCTCGTCCCCCGTTCCGAAAAAAATATCGGCCCGTTGTGCGCCCTTGATGGCAGAACCAGTGTCCTGCGCAATCATCAGGCGGCGAATCGGTTCGTTGCCGTCCTTTTCCACCCAAACCGGCGCGCCCAGCGGCGTGTAGGCCGGGTCGGCAGCAATGCTGCGCATGGTCGTTACGGATCGGTTCATGGCACCCAGCGGCCCAAGCTCGGGCGCGACGCGTGAAACTTCGCGGAAAAACACGTATGATGGATTGTGGAGCAGCAATTCCGCACCGGCCTCGGGGTTCTTGCGCACCCAGGCGCGGATCATCTGCGCGCTGACCTCATGCGCGCCGAGAATGCCGCGACGCACCAGTTCCACACCAATTGACCTATAGGGGTGACCATTCGCGCCGCCATATCCGACGCGCAAGGCGCCGCCATCCGGCAATCGAACGCGGCCCGAACCCTGGATTTGCAGAAAAAACAACTCTACGGGGTCATCGACCCAGGCAATCTCAAGTCCGCGGCCTTGCATCACATCACTGGTCAGAATTTCTCGCCGGCTCAGCCAGGACCCCTCAGCGCGGGCCTCGGGCGGCATCTTGTAGATGGGGTACCTGAAACGATCCGTCCGGGTACGCGCACCATCAAGCTCGGGTTCGAAATACCCTGTGAACAAGGCTTCCGCGCCATCTTCAACCAGAACGGGGCGAAAGAAGAGTTCAAAAAACGCCCTTGCCGCTTCCGCATCATAGGTTCTTGCCACACCGCACAGGGCCCGCCAATCGGGATCTTTCAGATCCCCGCAGGTGTTCAGAAAAACCGAAAGGGCTGCACCGTGGTCATCCTCGGCCCAACCACGCAGATCATCGAACGACAGAATGGATCGCGTTGCCTCGGCCCCGGCAGCGCTGGCAGTGGTCATTGCACCGACCAGTAAGAGCGACCGGAGCGTGGCAATCATGCGTCCGTGGCAACAAGCAGCCAGTTTGGATCGTCCTTGCCCATCACTCGGGCAAAGGTCCAACTGTCCTTTTGGCGTTTCACGGTATTGGGGCTGCCTTCTACGATATCGCCACCGCGATCCCGCACGACCGAAGTCAGCTCACCCACGAATTTCATGGTGATATCGGCCTGATTGGTATCCTTGTCGAATTTGACATCCGTCAGGGCTGTTTCTCGGACACCGATAAACTCAGCCTCGATCGTCAGGCCCTGATCTTCTCGTGCAGAGACACCCGCAACGAAGGACTCAAAAACTTCCTCCGACAGGAATGCTTGGATCTCGTCCAGATTTCCCTTTTCATACCCCATCAGGATCATTTCATAGGCACCGCGCGCACCCTGAACAAACTCGCTGACGGAAAAACTGGGTTCAACGCGTTTCATCGCTGCCAGTGTTTGCGCCTGTTCGCTGTCTTCCGGGACATGGTCGGTGATGTCATGATCCGGGCCGCCTTCGATCACTTCGAAATCGCGGCGCGATTTATGCGCTTCGGGTTGCTGCTGCACGGGTGGTTTTTCAAAACCTTCACGCGTGCCCAATACGCTCTTGAGGCGCAGGATCAGGAAAACGGCAATTCCGGCCAGGACCAGCAACTGGATCATGGGTTCGTTCATTTCATCCTCTTTTCAGGACCGCGGCTTTGTATACGCGGCCTCATGCCACTATGTAGGTGACCGTAGGTGGCAAGTCCACAGCCCGGCCTAATGGAAAGGATAACGCAAATGTATCTGTTCTTGGCATTTTTGTTGGTGCCCATCATCGAGATCGCGCTGTTTATTCAGGTCGGCGGGTTGATCGGCTTGTGGCCAACCCTTGCCATCGTAGTACTGACAGCGGTTTTGGGCACGGTTTTGGTGCGGACACAAGGTCGCATGGCGTTGGGAAACCTGCAACGGTCGTTTGCCGAACTTGACGACCCGACCGAACCGCTGGCGCATGGTGCAATGATCCTCTTGTCGGGCGCTTTGTTGCTTACGCCGGGATTCTTCACTGATGCCATTGGATTTGCGTTGCTTGTTCCGGGCGTGCGGGTCGCGGTTTTCAGGTACCTGAGATCGAAAGTCACCGTTTCCCAGTTTCAGATGGGTCAAGGCCCCGGTTTTCAGTCACGGGGAAATCCGTTCGATCAGGGTGACATCATAGACGGCGACTTCACCGAAGTTCGCCCGAAAAATGATCCGTCAAAACCGTCTAAATGGGTCGAGGGCCCCCACCGGCATTGAGGTGCCGCCCCCAACTTGATAAGCAGTGGCGAATTTCATTTTTGGAGTAGATCCATGGCCGAAGAAAACGCTGCAGAAAACACTGCGGCCAAAGCCGCCCCGCAAGTTCAGATGCGTGTTCTGGGGCAGTTCATCCGCGACATGTCCTTTGAGAACGTGATGGCCCAGAAGGGTGTTTCCGGTGACGTACAGCCCGAAATCGCGGTTCAGGTGAATCTGGACGCCAAAAAACGCACGGCAGACCACCAGTTCGAAGTGTCCGTCAAGCTGAACCTGACATCCAAAGCCAAAGGCCTGGAAGACGTTCTGTTCCTGTGTGAGCTGGACTATTGCGGCCTGTTCCACGTGGAAGGTGTGCCGGAAGACCAGTTGCACCCGTTCCTGATGATCGAATGCCCGCGGATGCTGTTCCCGTTCCTACGCCGAATTGTCAGCGACATCACTCGTGACGGCGGTTTCCCACCGGTAAATCTGGACAATATCGATTTCGTCGCCCTGTATCGCAACGAAGTGATGCGTCGTCAGGCCGAACAGTCCCAGAAGACAGACGCCTGAGGTTTTGGCCCGTGCCTGACCGGATCAGGCGCGGGCCCACAGGGCGCTGTCGCCCAGTTTTTCCACGAAAGCTTCATGTGCTGCGTGCTCATCCTCGGTAATTCGGGATGGCAGCGGTATGGCACGTGGTGTGGGTCGCCAATCATCGCTGCCGCCTGCCGCAGAGGATGCAGATGTCGACAGGCCAAAATCGGGCTGTCGTCCTCCGATCAGTTCAAGATAAACCTCTGCCAGGATTTCAGAGTCGAGCAACGCGCCGTGCAGAACACGGTTCGAGTTGTCGATATTGAAGCGGCGGCAAAGCGCGTCCAGTGAGGCCGGAGAGCCGGGAAACCGTTTGCGCGCTATCGCCAGCGTATCCAGCGCCTGTTCCATCAGGATGAGCGGGGCACCCATCCATTTCAGCTCGGCATTCAGGAACTTCATGTCGAAAGATGCATTGTGGATCACCAACTGAGCATCGCCAACGAATTCACGAAAAGCGTGACCGATCTTGGCAAAAACCGGTTTGTCTTTCAGCGTCACTTCGCCCTTTTCCGGCGGACGCGGGTTTTCCAACAGGTCCGGGCCGATGCCATGCACACCAAATGCCTCTTCTGGCATCGAGCGTTCAGGGTTGATGTAAACGTGATACGTCTCACCCGTTGCAACGTGGTTCCACAGTTCAACCGCGCCGATTTCCACGATCCGGTCACCGCTTTCGGGATCGAATCCAGTGGTTTCTGTATCGAGTACAATTTCACGCATTTGCCATCCCCGCCCGTATCTGCCTGACCACATCCTGCACCTGCGCGCGAGCGTGGTCCAGAGTGTCAGTCACGATCACGTAATCCGACCGCGCGCATTTCTCGTCATTCGGCATCTGTTTGTCACGGATTTGCTCGAACTGCGTCTCCGTCATTGTACCCCGTTCCATGACCCGCCGCTTTTGCTCGCTGGCCGGGATCGAAACACACGCCACCGCGTCCATTGCCGCGTCACCGCCCGTTTCAAACAGAAGCGGAATATCGAACACCAAAATGTCGTTTGTCGCGGCTTCACGAAATGCTGCGCGGTCAGCAGCGACCAGAGGGTGGACGATAGCTTCGATGGTTTTCAGCGCAGCAGGATCGGCGGCAATAATCCGTTTCAACGCATCCCGGTTGACCGCACCGTCCAGAATGGACGACGGAAACGTTCGTTCCATGGGGCCAACGGCCGCGCCACCCTTGGAGTACAGGCGATGCACCGCCGCATCCGCATCCCACAAGGCACAGCCTTCTTCGACGAACATATGCGCCGTTGTGCTTTTGCCCATGCCGATGGAACCGGTCAGGCCAAGTGCGAAACTCATGCCATCGCCGCCGCACGCGCATCAACATCAACTTCGGGGCGCACGCCGAACCAGCGTTCGAAACCGGGTACTGCCTGGTGCAACAACATGCCCAGCCCATCAACTGCGGTGCACCCTGCCTGTTCTGCGGTTTGCAACAGGCGGGTTTTCAAAGGCACATAAACCAGATCTGTCACCACGGCACCGGGCTGCAACCCATCGAGCGGAACCCGCAATTCCGGTTGGCCCTGCATTCCCAACGAGGTCGTGTTTACCACGAGCTCTGCGTTTTCGATGACATTTCCGGCCTGAACCCAATCCACCACGCGGATGCGTTGACCGAATTCCTCTTTCAAATGATCCGCACGGGCGCGGGTTCGGTTGGTCAGCAGGATTTCCGGCACACCAGCGTCAGACAGCGCTTGCAGAACGGCGCGAGCGGCCCCACCGGCCCCGAACACAACAGCCGGCCCGTCCTTTGCATTCCAGTCCGGTGCACCATTGCGAAGATTCTCCATGAACCCGTACCCGTCTGTGTTGTCTGCATGGATTGAGCCATCTTCACGAAACACCAGAGTGTTCGCAGCACCTATCACCGTTGCGCGGTCAGACGCATGATCGGCGATCTTCAAGGCGGCTTCTTTGTGGGGGACCGTGACATTGGCGCCGACGAAACCCGCCTTGGGCAGGGTGCGTAGCACAGCTTCCAGATCGACGGGTGCCACATCCATCGGAATGTAATGACCGGCAAGACCATATGTTTTCAGCCAATGACCATGCAGTTTGGGGGAACGTGAGTGACCAATGGGATGTCCAATAACTCCGGCCAATGGAACCCGATAGTCCGTCATTGATCAATTACCCCTTTGACAGCCAGAAAGTTGAGCAGCTCCAACAGGGGCATACCCAAAACGTTAAAATAGTCGCCGTCAATGGTGGCGAACAGGCGGACACCTTCTTCTTCCAGCTTATAGGCTCCGACAGCATGTCGGATACTGTCCCAGTTTCGCGCAACATAGTCTTTCAGATAGGCGTCGGAACTGGCACGCATCCGCAACCGCACCTGTCCCACATGCCGCCAGATCGGCTCACCATTCTGATAGATCACGGCTGCGGATAAAAGCATGTGCCGCTTGCCTCGCATGGCTTTCAGCTGGTCAAGCGCCTGTTCGGGCGATTCCGGTTTCGACAGCAACTGGCCGTCAAAATCCAGAACCTGATCGCACCCCAGAACCATGGCTCCGGGATTTTTGTCACTGACCTTCCGCGCTTTCATTTCAGCGAGCGTGTCGGCAATATCCCGTGGTGTTGCGTTTTCAGCCAGCAAGGCGCGTTTGACCGTCTCTTCATCCACGCGCGCGGTTTGTACCACGTACGGTACACCTGCATTTTCAAGCAGCTGCGCGCGAATAGCGGACCCGGAAGCAAGAAGAATGGGGACAGACATGTGGAAAACCCCGTGCGCAAATCATTGAGAGTTCAGGGGTGCTTTGTATGGTTTTCCGGTTGACACGCAACCCCGGGGATTTCGCGACAAAGATCCCCGAGTCGCTCAAATCCCATCCAGTCCGGACAAGGATAAGTTAGTTTCTCTGGAAAACCTCGATATCCCAAATTCTCCTACCAGTTATCCCCAATTGGAATAAGGAGCGCCGTGATTAACGTGTTGATTTTAAGCTATAAAAACATAAATCAACAGAATCGACCGAAAAATGCCGTGTTCTGTCCACTTGGGGAAAACACATGTGTAAAAAAGTAATCCACGGATTTTGCTCACTCTACAAAACCATCATCCTTTTTCTTTTCTTATTTTTTTATTAGGGAGGGTTCCGAGCAATGCCTGGAGCCAATATGACCGATCTTCTTTTCACGCTGTATCCGTGGGTGAAGTCACTCCATATCATGGCCGTGATCTCGTGGATGGCAGGCTTGTTCTATCTGCCCAGGTTGTTTGTCTATCACGTTGAGAAAGCTCAGGCCGTCGATGGCGCACAGGAAATTTTCTTTGAAATGGAAGATAAGCTGCTGCGTGTGATCATGAGCCCGGCGATGATCGTTGCGTGGGTCTGTGGCTTGATCATGGTGTTTACGCCGGGCATCGTGGGATGGGATTGGTCCTGGCCCTGGGTCAAGGGCGCTGCCGTGATCGGTATGACATGGTTTCATCACTGGTTGATGGCGCGACGCAAGGATTTCCTGGAAGGGCGAAACAAGCTCACTGGGCGGCAGTTTCGCATGATGAACGAGGTCCCGACCGTTTTGATGGTTGCCATCGTTCTGGCGGTCGTTCTGAAGTTCTGAGGGCCTGTTTGACTCCACGCAGCGCTGAGCTTATGTAGGGATCAACACGCCCGTCCGGGCGGCGTATCTTCCGTTCTGAAATTCCACTTCGTGCCGCAGTCTCAGCGGTGAAGGTTTGTATAATGACAACTGAATCTCTGAATCTGGCCGATCTCAAGGCCAAAAGCCCAAAAGATCTTCTGGCGATGGCCGAAGAACTGGAAATCGAAAACGCCTCGACCATGCGAAAAGGCGAGATGATGTTCCAGATCCTGCGCGAACGCGCGGATGAGGGCTGGACCGTTGGTGGCGATGGCGTGCTTGAGGTTCTTCAGGACGGCTTCGGTTTCCTGCGCTCGCCCGAGGCGAACTATCTGCCGGGTCCGGATGACATCTATGTTTCGCCTGAAATGATCCGCCTGCACTCGCTGCGGACCGGAGATACGGTTGAAGGTGATATCAAGGCACCTGATGAGAACGAACGTTACTTTGCGCTGACCAAAGTTACCAAGATCAATTTTGAAGAACCGGAAAAAGCCAAGCACAAGATTGCTTTTGACAACCTGACGCCGCTGTATCCGGACGAGCGTCTGAAGATGGAGATCGAGGATCCCACCATCAAGGACAAATCGGCCCGTGTTATTGATCTGGTCTCGCCGATCGGTAAAGGCCAGCGTTCTCTGATCGTGGCACCGCCGCGGACCGGTAAAACGGTGATCCTGCAGAACATCGCGCATTCGATCGAACAGAACCACCCAGAGTGCTATCTGATCGTCCTGCTGATCGACGAACGCCCCGAAGAGGTGACGGACATGCAGCGCTCGGTGAAGGGTGAGGTTGTGTCTTCGACCTTTGATGAACCCGCGACCCGCCACGTCGCCGTGTCGGAAATGGTCATCGAAAAAGCCAAGCGGTTGGTCGAGCACAAACGAGATGTTGTTATTCTTCTCGATTCGATCACAAGACTTGGTAGGGCCTTTAACACTGTGGTGCCATCGTCGGGTAAAGTTCTGACCGGTGGTGTGGACGCAAATGCTCTGCAACGGCCCAAGCGGTTCTTTGGTGCTGCGCGGAATATCGAAGAAGGTGGCTCACTGACCATCATCGCCACCGCGCTGATCGACACCGGCAGTCGGATGGACGAGGTTATCTTCGAAGAATTCAAAGGTACAGGTAACTCGGAAATCGTTCTTGATCGCAAGATTGCGGACAAACGCGTGTTCCCGGCGATCGACATCCTCAAATCCGGCACGCGGAAAGAGGAACTGCTGGTCGACAAAGGCGATCTGGCCAAGACCTTCGTTCTGCGCCGTATCCTCAACCCGATGGGCACGACTGACGCGATCGAGTTCCTGTTGTCCAAGTTGAAGCAGACCAAGACCAACAGTGAGTTCTTCGATTCGATGAACACCTGACACAGGTCTTAAACTCTAGCGAGGCCTTCGAATGGATACGATATTCGCCTTGGCCAGCGCGCAGGGCAAAGCTGGGGTGGCGGTCATCCGCCTCTCAGGTCCAGATTCACATTCAGCAGCGGCGCGCCTGACTGGTGGTGCGTTGCCAAGGCGTGGCATGGTCCTGCGCACTCTGATGGATCATGGCGGAGCACGTTTGGACGACGGATTGGTCTTGACGTTCCAGGCCCCGGCTAGCTTTACCGGTGAGGAAGTGGCTGAGCTTCAGATTCATGGAAGCACAGCCTCTGTCAACGCAGTGCTGCGCTGCCTGTCTGATATGGAAGGGTTGCGCATCGCTGAACCGGGTGAGTTTACACGCCGGGCACTGGAAAATGGCAAGATGGACCTGACTCAGGTTGAAGGTCTGGCCGATCTAATCGATGCAGAAACGGAAGCACAACGTAAGCGAGCTCAGACCATTTTGGCGGGCGAGCTGGGCACC
Organism: Ruegeria sp. YTSC106; assembly: GCF_059609765.1. Taxonomy (NCBI): domain Bacteria; kingdom Pseudomonadati; phylum Pseudomonadota; class Alphaproteobacteria; order Rhodobacterales; family Roseobacteraceae; genus Ruegeria; species Ruegeria sp. YTSC106. Next base: position 154,287 of record NZ_JBXWMI010000009.1, on the reverse strand, counting down.
TTGGCAGAACGGTGGCGCAGGGATTTGATACGGGCTGCGTCCCTGTTGGAAGCTGTCATCGATTTTGCTGATGAAGAAGTTCCTACTGATGTGACGCCGGAAGTGCGCGCCCTGATCCAAGGTGTCATGTCAGATCTTCACCGTGAGGCAGACGGCGTCAAAATTGCCGAGCGAATACGTACAGGGTTCGAGGTTGCGATCGTCGGCCTTCCAAATGCGGGAAAATCCACTCTTTTAAATGCATTGGCAGGCCGTGAGGCGGCTATTACTTCGGAATACGCCGGAACCACGCGCGATGTGATCGAAGTTCGAATGGATCTGGCTGGTTTACCAGTGACCTTGCTGGATACGGCGGGGCTGCGACAGACTGAAGATCATGTCGAAAACCTGGGCATCGAGCTTGCGCGTAGCAGAGCGGAGGCCGCTGACCTTCGCGTTTTCTTGTCTGAAACACCGGAAATCTTGGGTGTGGAGATGCAAGATGGTGATATTCATGTTTTGCCCAAAGCGGACCTTCGGGGTATTGACGGGCAGGGTGTATCTGGGAAAACAGGCCAGGGAATAGACGCACTTGTAAACCAGATTTCGTGTGTACTGAGTAAGAGAACTACTAGCCATGGTATTGCAACACGGGAACGCCATCGCGTTGCAATCAAAAGTGCATTGGACTCACTCATATCTGCAATCTCGGTTCTGGAATCAGGTCCGGACCTGTATGATATCGCTGCAGAGGAGTTGAGAACTGCAATTCGTGCCCTTGAATCTCTGGTGGGCAGAATAGATGTCGAAACTCTGTTGGATGAAATCTTCTCCAGCTTCTGTTTGGGAAAGTAAGGAGTGTTTCACGTGAAACATTCGAAGTTTGATGTCATCGTCATTGGCGCAGGCCATGCCGGAACCGAGGCCGCTCATGCATCAGCAAGGATGGGCGCAACAACTGCACTGGTGACGTTGTCTGCAACAGACATCGGCGTTATGTCCTGCAATCCGGCGATTGGAGGTTTGGGAAAGGGCCATCTTGTGCGTGAGATTGACGCCTTGGATGGCGTCATGGGTCGTGTGGCGGATCAGGCGGGCATACAGTTTCGTTTGTTGAACCGTCGAAAAGGGCCCGCCGTACAGGGGCCGAGAACGCAGGCAGATCGCGCCCTGTATCGGCTTGCTATGCAACAGGAAACAGAGAAACAGGATAACCTGTCCGTTGTTGTCGGAGAGGTTGTCGATTTTCTAATGATCGGTGAGAAGGTTGCAGGTGTTGCTCTTTCTGATGGATCAGAACTTTCTGCGCGCGCCGTTATCCTGACCTCCGGTACATTTCTACGGGGTGTCATTCACATAGGTGACGTGTCTCGTCCCGGTGGGAGAATGGGGGATCGACCTTCCGTCAAACTGGCTGAACGGTTGGAAAGATACAATCTTCCCATGGGACGATTGAAAACCGGGACACCGCCGCGCCTGGATGGTCGGAGCATTGATTGGTCGGATCTTGAAAGGCAGGACGGCGACGATGAGCCAACCCTGTTTTCTTTTATGTCTCAATCCGTTGTCGCGCCCCAGATTTCCTGCGGAATTACACACACAAATGCGCGAACACATGAGATCATCGCTGCGAATCTTTCGAAATCCGCGATGTATGGCGGTCGCATTGATGGAGTAGGCCCGCGCTATTGTCCATCGATTGAAGACAAGATCGTACGATTCGCGGATAAGGAATCGCATCAAATCTTCCTTGAGCCCGAAGGGGTCAATGATCACACGATCTATCCGAACGGTATCTCGACGTCATTGCCGCAAGACGTTCAACTGGACTATGTGCGATCGATTAAGGGATTGGAGAATGCAGATATTCTGCAACCAGGATATGCAATCGAATACGACTATGTTGATCCGCGCGTCCTGAGCGCTTCTTTATCCTTGCCAACTGTTCCCGGACTATATCTAGCGGGCCAGATAAATGGGACCACAGGATATGAGGAAGCCGCAGCTCAGGGCATGGTGGCCGGCCTCAATGCGGCGTTGGAGACCCAAGGGCGAGAACCCATCCATTTTACGCGATCCGACAGTTATATTGGCGTAATGATCGATGATTTGACAACTCGAGGAGTTGCCGAACCCTACCGCATGTTCACGTCGCGTGCGGAATTCCGGCTATCTCTGCGCGCCGACAATGCTGATCAACGGCTGACACCGCTTGGTTTGGAATTGGGGTGCGTCGGACAAGAGCGCAAAGTTCAGTTCGAAGATAAAATGCACCAACTTGAAAGCGTGAAGTCAAAGCTGACGGAACGGACTTATACACCCAAGGAAGTTCTCGCCGCCGGTATAAACGTTAATCAGGATGGAAACCGTAGGGATGGGATGGCAATTCTCGCATTCCCCGACACCTCGTTTGAAGATTTGCTGCCTCTTGTTCCTGATTTGCAGGATGTTGACTTAAAAATCAGGCTCCAGATCGAGCGGGACGCCTTGTATGCCAACTACATTGCCAGGCAAAAGCGGGACGTTGAAGCAATGAAGCGGGATGAATCCTATGTCATCCCGCATGAGTTCGACTATTTTGCTTTGGACGGCCTGTCTTCGGAGATGAAACAGAAGCTGTCGCAAGCAAATCCTGCAAATATCGCTCAGGCAAGCCGTGTCGAGGGGATCACGCCGGCAGCGCTGACGCTCGTTCTGGCAAAACTGCGCCGGGATCAAAGAGCTCGCCAAGCATGATGGTTGATTATTCGAAGTTTGAAGACCTGAATGTTTCACGTGAAACATTCGAACGCCTCACGACTTATGTTGAACTGGTGAAACGTTGGAATCCAAAGATCAACCTCGTGTCGCGGAACAGCCTGGAGCATATCTGGGACCGGCATATTCTGGATTCCGTGCAGGTCTATCGGTGCGCTGACAGTTTTGACACCTGGGCGGATCTGGGAAGTGGAGGCGGGTTCCCTGGTATGGTTTGTGCTATCCTCGCCGCGGAAGAAAATCCAAGCGCCTCATTCAATATGATAGAAAGTGATCAGCGAAAATCAGCTTTCTTGCGCAACGTTGCCCGGGAATGCGGAATAAGATGCGCAGTGACTTCAAAAAGGATTGAGATGGTTGATCCTTTGGCGGTAAACATCATTTCAGCGCGTGCATTGGCTGACTTGCGTACACTATTATCCTTTTGTGACAGACATTTACACACCAACGGGACAGCATTGTTGCCCAAAGGCGCAAATTGGAAAAAAGAGATGGAAGACGCACGTGAGGAATGGAAATTCGAGGCAGAGGCGATTACAAGTTTAACTGAACCTCAAGCCGTTATCCTTAAGATAAATGGAGTATCACGTGGTTGATTTATCTCGACCTTCAGGGCCTCGGATAGTTGCTGTTGCCAATCAGAAGGGTGGGGTCGGGAAAACAACCACAGCTATCAATCTTGCTGCTGGATTGGCTGAGGCCGGTTGCAGAGTTCTGGTGGTTGATCTCGATCCACAAGGGAACGCTTCAACTGGTTTGGGTGTCGAAGATCGGGACTGGACAACTTATGACCTGATCCTCGACGAGGCGCCACTAGAGGCAGTGGTTCAGGAGACTGAAATTGAAGGCCTTTTCGTAGTCCCGGCCACCGTCGATTTGAGTTCCGCCGATATTGAACTGATCTCAAACGAAAAACGCAGTTACCTTTTACATGATGCGCTGCGGCAGACAGCCATAGATGCATTTGAGTTTGATTTTGTACTAATCGATTGCCCACCGTCCCTAAACTTGCTGACCGTAAATGCAATGGTTGCTGCACACTCGGTACTTGTGCCGTTGCAGAGTGAGTTCTTTGCCCTTGAAGGACTGTCGCAATTGATGCTGACGATTCGAGAGGTTCGCCAAACGGCGAATCCAGATCTGAGAATCGAAGGTGTTGTGTTGACCATGTATGATAACCGCAACAACTTGTCCCGCCAGGTCGAAAAGGACGCACGTGACAATCTGGGTGAGATGGTTTTTAAAACCAAGATACCCAGAAATGTGCGGGTCAGCGAAGCGCCGTCATATGCGTTGCCGGTCTTGCAATATGACTCGGGATCGCTTGGGGCAATGGCGTATCGACATCTTGCTCGCGAGATCATGCACAAGAACAACAAAACCGCAGCCTGAGCGGGAATGAGGAGGGCGACATGAGCGCCAAGAAAGCAAAATCCAGAGGGTTGGGGCGGGGCCTGTCTGCTCTTATGGCAGATGTGAATCCTGAAGCAAAAGGTCGGGCCTCAGTGGATGCGCGCAGGCCTGATCTGAAAGTCCCGATTGAAAAGCTGAAAGCCAACCCAAACCAGCCGCGCCGCACATTCAGGCCTGAGCAGCTAGACGAGCTGGCGGCATCGGTAAAGGAAAAAGGCATCATTCAGCCCCTGATCGTTCGAGCGACAGGTTCAGGAGAATATGAGATTGTCGCAGGCGAACGCCGTTGGCGCGCGGCGCAGATGGCGCAGCTGCACGATGTTCCGGTCATTGTGCGTGAATTCGATGACACGGAAGTGTTGGAAGTAGCGATTATCGAAAACATTCAACGTGCAGATCTGAACGCAGTGGAAGAGGCCGCTGGCTATAAGCAGTTGATGGATCGATTTGGGCACACGCAGGAAAAGCTCGCTGAGGCCCTGGGCAAGAGCCGCAGCCACATTGCGAACCTTTTGCGGCTTCTGTCCTTGCCGATGGATGTGCAAGCCCTTGTTATTGAAGGCAAATTATCTGCGGGGCACGCCAGGGCGCTGATTACGGCCGAAAATCCGTCGGAACTCGCGAAACAGATCGTCAAGGATGGCTTATCGGTGCGCGCAACCGAGGCTTTGGTCAAAAAACAGCAGCAAGGCGGCGTTGAACGATCTGCACCTCGCGCCCGAAATCTGGATGCTGGAAAGGATGCAGACACACGTGCGTTGGAAAAGGACCTGTCCGCGATCCTGGCGATGAAAGTGTCGATCAATCACAAGGCCGGAACGGAAACAGGACAAGTCGTTCTGACCTACGAGAACCTGGATCAGCTGGACGATTTGTGCGCTAAGCTCAGCCGTTAGGCCGTGACCAGATAAAGATCATGACGCCGCCCAGAACAACGGCCTGAATGATCAACACAAAAGGCGGTGCGGAAAGCACAACAGAGATTCCGAAAACGGCGGCGATCGAGACGGTTGCCGCCCTTTTTGCGACCGGTCGAATGGCGCCGGAACTTTGCCAATCAAGAATCAATGGCCCAAAAAGCTGATGACTCACAAGCCAATTGTGCAGCCGCGAGGATGAGCGGGCGAAGAAAAACGCGGCAAGCAGAAGAAATGGCACTGTTGGAAGAAGGGGTAGAACAACCCCAACAACCGCCATCGCAACGCAAAGCAATCCCAGTCCGGCCCAAAGATACTGCATACTCAGTCCAACAGCTCCCGGATGACTGCGTTCAATACGGCGCGCCCGTCTGATGTGGCTATCAGGCGTCTGTTCCTGCGCTGAACCATGTTGATGTCAGTCAGGTGATCCATGGTTTCGGAGGGAAGAGAGCGACCAGAAAGGGCTTGCCACCTGTCTATATCTAGGCCTTCAGTAAGCCGCATACCCATCATAAGGTATTCATTTGCCTGATCTTCAAGCGACAATACGCTGCGGTCCTTTTCTCCGTTACCTTTTTTGGCGGTATCAAGCCAGCGCTGGGGGTTCAGACAGGTTTCGGTCGCGTATTTCTGACCATTCAGGGTAATCCTCCCATGGGCGCCGGGCCCAATGCCGACATAGTCGCCATACCGCCAGTAAATAAGGTTGTGCTGCGATTCCGCGCCGGGGCGGGCGTGGTTGGAAACTTCGTAGGCCGGCAAGCCATGTGCCTCGCATATCTCCTGCGTCGCCAGATACATATCGGCGGCACTGTCATCTTCTGGCAGGCCGCGTAATCTACCCACCGCATACCGATCCCCAAAGGCCGTCCCGTCTTCGATCGTCAATTGATATAGTGACAGGTGGTCTATAGCCATCGACAGCGCTTCGGTCAGTTCCGTACGCCAGGCTTCCAGCGTTTGGTGTTGGCGCGCATAGATCAGGTCAAAGCTGACACGCTCAAAGCAATTTCGGGCTGTATCAAAGGCGGCCCGGGCCTCGGCCACCGTATGGATCCGTCCCAGCCGCCTCAGATCTTCGTCATTCAGGGCCTGAATGCCCATCGATATCCGATTAACCCCAGCATCGCGGTAAGCCGAAAACCGACCGGCTTCAACCGAGCCGGGATTAGCTTCGAGCGTGATTTCCATGTCATTGGCCGGGTGCCAGAGCGCACGCGCCCCATCGATCACAGCTGCAACGGTTTCCGGATCCATCAGAGAAGGCGTGCCGCCACCAAAAAAGATCGTGTTCAGCACCCGATCCGGCGTTTCAGAGGCGGAACGGCGAAGTTCGCTCAGATAGGCATCAACCCATTGTTTTTGATCAATATTTCTGGAAACATGGCTGTTGAAATCGCAATAGGGGCACTTGGCCTCGCAAAAGGGCCAGTGCACATACAGGCCAAAGCCCCCGTTGCGCCAATCATCCGCCAAAGCAGCTTTTCACGAACATCGCCACCGCGCGGCCGCGATGGCTGATCTTGTTCTTTTCCCAGCGATCCATTTCAGCAAAGGTAATGTCGTACCCGTCGGGGACAAACATTGGGTCATAGCCAAACCCACCTTCGCCGCGGATCGGCCAGACCAGATGACCGCGTGCAACGCCTTCGAACACTTCGTCGTGCCCGTCGGGCCAGGCCAGAACCAGTGTACTGCGGAATTGGGCGGTGCGGGGGTGAGGTGCATTTTTCGCTTCGAGCTCATCATGGGCGCGGGTCATGGCCATCAGAAAATCACGGCCATTGTCGGTTTCGGCCCAATCGGCGGTGTAAACACCAGGTGCGCCGTTCAGCGCATCGATAGTGATCCCGGAATCGTCCGACAGAGCAGGCAGGCCGGTGGCTTTGGCGGCCGCATGGGCCTTGATCCGCGCATTACCGACAAAGGTGTCCTCGGCCTCTTCGGGTTCCGGCAGGTTCAGTTCGCCGGCACCAACAACTGTCACGCCGAAGGGCTCAAGAAGATGCGCCATCTCCTCGAGCTTACCCTTATTATGGGTGGCGACCAGTAACCTGTCCCCGTCGAATTTGCGGGTCATGCGGTGGCGGCTTTCTGAGCGGCAGCCAGTTCAGAGACGCCTTTTTCCGCCAGATCCATCAGTTGATCCATTTGCGCACGGCTGAAAACAGAGCCTTCAGCGGACATCTGTACCTCGATCAGTTTGCCGGATCCGGTCATGATGAAGTTACCATCTACGCCCGCTTCGCTGTCTTCGGGGTAATCAAGGTCCAGTACCGGCTGACCCGCATAGATGCCGCAAGACACGGCAGCGACTGGATCAACCAGCGGGTCCGAGATCACATCGCCGGTTTTCATCAGCTTGTTCACAGCCAGCCGCAGCGCGACCCAGCCGCCAGTGATCGAGGCGCAGCGGGTGCCACCATCAGCCTGGATCACGTCGCAGTCTACGGTGATCTGACGCTCTCCCAGAGCAACCCGGTCGACACCGGCGCGCAGGGCGCGGCCGATCAGGCGCTGGATTTCGACCGTACGGCCCCCCTGTTTGCCCGAAGCCGCCTCGCGCCGCATTCGTGTATTGGTGGCGCGGGGCAGCATTCCGTATTCGGCTGTGACCCACCCAAGGCCCGATCCCTTGATAAACGGCGGCACGCGATCTTCGATCGTTGCCGTGCACAAAACGTGTGTGTCGCCCATTTTGATCAGGCAGGAACCTTCGGCATGTTTTGTGAACCCCGTCTCGATTGAAACGGCGCGCATTTCGCTTAAATCTCTTCCAGAGGGTCGCATCGGAATTCCTTTGTTTGCTGGCTTGGGGATAACGCCCCGCAGCGTTACGATGCAACCCCGATTGACCTTTCATTTGCCTGCTATTTAATGACAAGCGAGCAGGGGAACACGCATGAGCGAAGCGAGCAAGATTCTGGACGAGATGAACGACCGGTCACGTGAAGTGTTCCGGCTGATTGTCGAGAGCTATCTGGAAAGCGGAGAGCCCGTTGGCAGTCGTACTTTGGCACGTACGTTGTCCGAAAAAGTCAGCGCCGCAACTGTCCGAAATGTGATGCAGGATCTGGAGTTTCTGGGCCTTCTGGACAGCCCCCATGTCAGCGCTGGTCGAATCCCGACGCAGCAAGGTCTGCGAATGTTTGTGGACGGATTGCTTGAAGTCGGAGACCTGGGCGCCGATGACAGGCAGAAACTGGAACAGACCCTAGGCTCTAACACGGGTGATGTTGGCGGAATGCTGGACCGTGTCGGTTCTGCCTTGTCACACGTGACACAAGGGGCCTCACTGGTTTTGACGCCCAAGCATGAATCAGAAATCAAACATATCGAGTTTGTTTCTCTGGGCCATGATCGGGCTTTGGTGGTTCTTGTTTTCTCGGACGGTCATGTGGAAAACCGTTTGTTCACACCGCCACCGGGGCAAACACCCAGTTCAATGCGTGAGGCCGCGAACTTCCTGAACGCGCTCATCGAGGGGCGGACCCTCAGCGAAGTGCGGCGGCAGATGCAGACGCAGATCGACGCGCGTAAGCAGGAAATCGACATTTTGGCGCGTGAGATGGTTGAAGGCGGGATGGCCGTTTGGGACGGAGACGGAAGCGACTCGGCGCGTTTGATCGTGCGCGGGCGCGCGAATCTTCTCAACGAACCCGGTCAGACCGAGGAACTTGACCGCATTCGCACCCTGTTTGACGATCTGGAACGCAAGCGAGACATCGCCGAATTCCTTGAATTGACCGAGGACGGTGAGGGTGTGCGCATTTTTATCGGCTCTGAGAACAAACTTTTCTCACTTTCGGGTTCCTCTTTGGTGGTGTCTCCTTATATGAACGCTGATCGAAAGATAATCGGTGCGGTCGGGGTCATCGGGCCCACACGTTTGAATTATGGACGGATCGTACCGATCGTGGATTATACGGCGCAACTGGTCGGCAAGCTGATATCCGACCGGAGCTAGAGGGTAAGAGATGGCAGAGCCCAAGAACGAAGATTTTCTGGACGATATCGCAACCGCCGAGGCGGAAGAACTGGCCGAAGAGCTGATGGACTTCAGCGAAGAGGAACTGGAGCTGGACGCGCTGCGAGCCGAACGGGACGACTACAAAGACAAGTTCATGCGGGCATTGGCGGATGCCGAAAACATGCGCAAGCGGAGTGACAAGGCACGCCGCGATGCTGAACAGTATGGCGGGTCCAAGCTGGCCCGTGATATGCTGCCCGTATACGACAACATGAAACGCGCCCTTGAAGCCGCGACGGATGAGCAGAAAGAAGTCGCTGCTGGTTTGCTAGAAGGTGTCGAACTGACCATGCGTGCATTGAAGGACGTGTTCCACAAGCATGGTATCGAAGTGATCACGCCCGAAGTGGGCGACCGGTTTGATCCGAACGTGCACGAGGCCATGTTCGAGGCACCGGTTCCCGGAACCAAGGCAGGAGACATCATTCAGGTGTCCGCAGAAGGATTTATGTTGCACGATCGCCTGCTGCGTCCGGCGCAGGTGGGCGTTTCTTCCATGCCTGCAAGCTGATCGGCTTCGAAAAAGCCAAGCCTCCGGCGCAAGAGCTTTTGAAGGTGCAGGGGCGGTCAGAATCTGGCCGCCTCTTTCAATTTGTAGATCAGGTCAAGTGCCTCTCGTGGCGTAAGCTCGTCCGGCAGGATGTCGTTCAGCATATCGTTGACCGCCGATGCCTTGGGTGCGGGCGGCGGTGGTGGTGGTGCAGCAGAAAACAGTGGCAGATCGTTGATCAGCGCCTTTTGCTTTCCACCTTCGCGCTCTGTTTTCTCCAGTTGGTTCAGTACAATGCGGGCGCGTTCCACCACGGATGCGGGCAGCCCGGCCAGTTGCGCAACCTGCACGCCGTATGACCGGTCGGCAGCACCCTTGTGGACTTCGTGCAGGAAGATCACTTCGCCTTCCCATTCCTTCACCGCGACCGTGGCATTCTTGACACCTTCCAGCGTCCCGGCCAGCGCTGTGAGCTCGTGATAATGCGTGGCAAACAAGGCACGACATTTGTTGGCTGCGTGCAGATGCTCCAGAGTCGCCCAGGCAATGGAGAGCCCGTCATAGGTTGCCGTTCCACGCCCGATTTCATCGAGAATCACAAGCGCCCGTTCGTCGGCCTGGTTTAGAATCGCGGCGGTTTCCACCATCTCGACCATGAAAGTCGAGCGGCCCCGCGCCAGATCGTCAGAGGCTCCCACGCGGCTGAACAACTGGCTGACCACACCGATATGGGCCTGCTCGGCCGGGACGAAGCTGCCCATTTGGGCCAGCAGGGCGATCAACGCGTTCTGACGCAGGAAAGTCGATTTACCGGCCATGTTTGGGCCTGTCAGCAACCAGATGGCTGCACCGTCATCGGCACTAAGATCGCAGTCATTGGCGACGAAGGCATCGCCGCTTTGTTGGCGCAGTGCGTGTTCGACAACCGGATGCCGACCGCCCTGTATGTTGAACGCGCGGGACGCGTCCACCTGTGGTCTGCACCAGTTTTCCCCGCGCGCCAGATCGGCGAGGGCAGTGGTCAGGTCCAGTTCAGCCAACCCGCGGGCAGCTTGATTCAGTCGTGCTGCGAGGGACAAAATCTCGTCAGATAGCCTTTGATAGAGCCGTTTTTCGATCTCAAGAGCCAGATTCCCGGCATTCAGGATGCGGGCTTCGATCTCGCTGAGTTCAACAGTGGTGAACCGCACTTGGTTGGCGGTGGTCTGGCGGTGGATATAGGTCTCGCTGAAGGGCGGGTTCAGCATCTTTTCGGCATGGGTCGCTGTCGTCTCGATGAAATATCCCAGCACGTTGTTGTGTTTGATCTTCAACGACGTGATGCCGGTATGCTCGGAATATTTTTTCTGGAATCCGGCGATAACGGACCGACCCTCGTCCCGCAGGGTGCGGGCCTCGTCCAGTTCGGCGTCAAAGCCCGGAGCGATGAAACCACCATCACGTGCAAGAAGCGGTGGTTCGGCGACCAGGGCTTCATCCAGTAAATTCAACAGGTCGTCGAAGCCAACAAGGTTTTGAAGCGCGGTTGATAGCAGAATCGGCACATCCTGATCTGCGCAAATCTGGGCAATGGCTGCCGATTGAGTCAGGCCGTTTCGGACGGCTGCAAGATCCCGAGGCCCGCCGCGCTCCAGCGACAAGCGGGACAGGGCGCGGTCCAGATCTGGCGTCTTCCGCAAAGCTTCACGCAGGTCTGACGCGATAAGACTATCTTCGGCCGCAAAGCTCACCGCGTCCAGTCGGGCGTGAATGATTTCCAGATTGCGTGAGGGGCTGGACAGACGTTGCTCAAGCAAACGGGCACCGCCCGGGGTCACGGTTCGGTCGACTACCGAAAGTAGTGAACCGGCACGTCCGCCAGACAAGGACCGGGTCAGCTCCAGATTGCGGCGCGTTGCAGCGTCGATCTGTACAACGCGGTCTTCGGATTCCTTCAGTGGCGTTTGCAACAGGGGCAGTTTGCCCTTCTGTGTAATCTCCAGATAGTCGATCAGCGCACCCATCGCAGACACTTCGGCGCGTCCAAAGCTTCCGAATGCATCCAGCGCACCCACGTGAAATAAACCGCAGATGCGTTTTTCAGCCGCCGTGCTGTCAAAACTGGCCCGCCCGACAGGGGTGATGGAAATACCCAAGTCACGAACCGGCTCATTCAGTTTGTCTTGCACGCCATCGGCGACGATCAGTTCCGACGGTGCCAGTCGTGCGAGTTCGGGGCTGAGGCGCACCGGCGTCAAAGGCATCACGTGAAACGCCCCGGTCGAGATGTCGGCCCAGGCCAGCGCGGCCTCATCCCGAACTTCGGCATAGGCCGCCAGAAAGTTGTGGCGACGGGCCTCAAGCAGGGCATCTTCGGTCAGTGTTCCGGGCGTCACCAAGCGTACAACATCACGCTTTACGACTGATTTAGAGCCTCTTTTCTTGGCTTCAGCCGGGCTTTCCATCTGCTCGCAGACAGCCACGCGAAAGCCTTTCCGGATCAGTGTCAGCAAATACCCTTCTGCCGAATGCACCGGCACACCGCACATCGGAATGTCTTCGCCATTGTGTTTGCCGCGTTTTGTCAGGGCGATGTCCAACGCCTCGGCTGCGTTGACGGCGTCCTCAAAAAACATCTCATAGAAATCGCCCATGCGATAAAACAGCAGAGCGTCGGCATGAGCCTCTTTAATTTCGAGGTATTGCGCCATCATCGGCGTGACTGTGGACAAAGCGGCCCCCTTCTGGCGTATTCCGGGCGCGACCTTACAAACCCGGTCCCTGCGACGAAAGGTGAAAACGTATTGTCGTTGAGGCGCGCCTTTGCCTGCGCTATGAGGCAAAAGCCCAACAGATGTAAAGAAACGACATTTCCGATGCCCAAAGCGAAGATCACCAAAGAAGAGGCGCTGGCCTTTCACCTCGACCCCACCCCCGGCAAGTGGGAGGTGCAGGCCACTGTCCCGATGACCACGCAGCGGGATCTTTCGCTTGCCTACAGCCCGGGTGTGGCCGTTCCATGTGAAGCAATCGCCGAGAACCCAGAGACCGCCTATGACTATACCAACAAGGGCAACCTGGTGGCCGTAATCTCGAACGGGACGGCGGTTCTGGGGCTTGGGAATCTTGGCGCGCTGGGCTCGAAACCGGTGATGGAGGGGAAATCCGTCCTGTTCAAAAGGTTTGCGGATGTGAACTCGATTGATATCGAGCTGGATACCGAAGACCCGGATGAGTTCTGCCGCGCGGTGCGTCTGATGGGGCCGACCTTCGGCGGCATCAACCTGGAAGACATCAAGGCGCCCGAGTGTTTCATCATCGAGCAGCGCCTGAAGGAAGAGATGGACATCCCCGTCTTTCACGACGACCAGCACGGCACGGCGGTGATCTGCGCGGCGGGGCTGATCAACGCGTTGCATATCTCGGGCAAGAAGATCGAGGATGTGAAGATCGTTCTCAACGGAGCCGGGGCGGCAGGGATTGCCTGTATTGAACTACTCAAATCCATGGGCGCGCGGCACGATAACTGTATCGTCTGTGATACCAAGGGTGTGATCTACCAAGGCCGGACCGAGGGTATGAACCAGTGGAAGTCGGCCCATGCGATCACCACGGATCTGCGTACTCTGGAAGAGGCCATGAAGGGTGCGGACGTCTTTCTTGGCGTTTCGGTCAAGGGTGCGGTCACGCAGGAGATGGTCGCAAGCATGGCCGATAATCCAGTGATCTTTGCAATGGCCAACCCCGATCCGGAAATCACCCCGGAAGAGGCGCACGAGGTCCGCGTGGATGCCATCGTAGCGACCGGGCGCAGCGACTATCCAAACCAGGTCAACAACGTTTTGGGCTTTCCCTATTTGTTCCGCGGCGCGCTGGACATCCACGCGCGTGCCATCAATGACGAGATGAAGATCGCCTGTGCCCATGCACTGGCCAATCTGGCGCGAGAGGATGTGCCGGATGAGGTCGCGATGGCTTATGGCAAGTCGCTGACCTTCGGACGGGATTATATTATTCCTACGCCGTTTGATCCGCGCTTGATCCACCGCATCCCACCAGCGGTAGCAAGGGCAGGGATGGACACCGGTGCGGCCCGTCGCCCGATCATCGACATGGAGGCTTACGAGCTGAGCCTGAAGTCCCGGATGGACCCGACCGCCAGCATTCTGCGCGGGCTGAACGCACGGGCGCGACAGGCGCAAAGCCGCATGATTTTTGCCGAGGGCGATGATCCCCGCGTGCTGCGCGCCGCCGTCATGTACCAGCGTTCCGGCTTTGGTAAGGCGCTCGTGGTCGGCCGGGCGGATGATGTCAAAGAAAAACTTGAAGCCACCGGTCTTGGCGATGCAGTGCGGGAGATCGAGGTTGTGAATGCTGCAAACACCACCCACCTCGAGACCTATTCGAATTTCCTCTATGAGCGTTTGCAGCGCAAAGGCTTTGACCGCAAGGATATTCACCGTCTGGCCGCGCGGGACCGCCACGTGTTCTCTTCACTGATGCTGGCCCACGGACACGGAGACGGGCTGGTTAGCGGAGCAACACGAAAATCGGCCCATGTAATCGATCGCATCAATCATGTATTTGATGCCGATGCCGCCCATGGCGCCGCCGGCGTGACGGCACTTCTGCATAAAGGCCGGATTGTCCTGATCGGTGATACACTGGTGCATGAATGGCCGGATGAAAACGATCTGGCCAGCATTGCCGAGCGTTCGGCCGCAGTGGCCCGGCACATGGGTCTGGAACCTCGGGTTGCCTTTGTCAGTTTCTCGACTTTTGGCTACCCGATTTCGGAACGTGCCGAGAAAATGCATCGTGCCCCGACCGTTCTGGACCAGCGCGGCGTTGACTTCGAGTATGAAGGCGAGATGACTGTGGATGTGGCGCTGAACGTGGATCAGCAGGCGGCTTACCCGTTTTCACGCCTGACCGGCCCCGCGAACATCCTGATCGTTCCCGCGCGGCACTCAGCGTCGATCTCGACCAAGCTCATGCAGGAAATGGGCGGCGCTACAGTGATCGGGCCGATCTTGGCGGGTGTCGACAAGCCGATTCAGATTTGCTCGACCGTCTCGACAGCGAACGATATTCTGAACATGGCCATTCTGGCCTCGTGCGACATCGGATAAACCATGACGATCTGGAACCTTGGCTCGATCAACGCGGATATGGTATACGACCTGCCGCATCTGCCTGCGCCAGGGGAAACCCTGGCCGCCCGCGGGCTGGACCGGTTCCTTGGCGGAAAAGGTGCCAATATGTCAGTGGCGGCTGCGCGGGCTGGATCGCGCGTCAGCCATATCGGTGCCGTCGGGCATGATGGGCGCTGGGCGAAGGATCGACTGACGGAATATGGCGTTGACACACGCTATATCTCGGAGGCGGACCTGCCGACGGGGCACGCAATCATTGCGGTGGATGCCGAGGGTGAGAATCTGATCATCCTCTATCCGGGGGCCAACCACGCCTTGGATATCAGCCATCTGGGGCAGGCTCTGTCATCTGCAAACACCGGTGATCTGCTGATCCTGCAGAATGAAACCAACGCACAAGTTGAAGCTGCGCAGTTGGGGCGCAAACTTGGACTGACCGTTTGTTACGCCGCCGCGCCGTTTCAGGCACAGGCGGTTCAGGCGGTTCTGCCCTATCTGGATTTCCTGATCCTGAACGAGGTCGAGGCCGAACAATTGCGGCAAGAGTCCGGGATGGGTGCGGCTGACCTTCCCGTTCGGCATGTCATTGTCACGCTGGGTTCAAAAGGCGCTCGGTATTTGCAGCAGGGCAATGACCCGGTGGAATTTGCGGCCCACAAGGTGCAGGCCGTGGATACCACTGGGGCAGGTGATACCTTCACTGGCTACGTACTGGCTGGAATGGATCGCGGAATGCCAATGGAACAGGCCATTCTGCAAGCGAACCGCGCCGCTGCCCTGATGGTCACGCGGCACGGCACGGCCGATGTCATTCCGGATCTGAGAGAAGTGCGCGACGCGTCCTTCGATTAAGACCCGGCAAAAGGCGCATCTGAACCCCAGAGCTGTTTGACGCGCGCGTCACGGCCGCAGGCTTTGCGATATGCTTTATAGGCGCTGTGCTGACGCTTGGGTCCAAAGCGGGTGAAGATCAGCTTGTTCCCTTTGTAGTAATCCTGATGATAGGCCTCGGCTGGATAAAACGAGCCTGCGTTCAGAATCGGGGTGACAACATTCTGACCCAGTGCTCGTTGTGCTTCTTTCTTGGCTTGTTCAGCCAACGCTTTTTCGCCTTTGTTAGAGACGAAAATCGCAGTTCGATAGCTGTCGCCCCGGTCGCAGAACTGACCTCCGGCGTCCGTCGGATCAACCGAGCGGAAGAACATGTTCAGCAGTGTTTCACGTGAGACGCGGGCCGGGTCAAAAGTAATCTGCACTGCTTCATAATGACCGGTGCCACCTTTGGAGACCTGATCATAGGTGGGGTTGGCGGATTTGCCGCCGGTATAGCCCGACACGGCCCCGACAACACCCGGTACAGATTCAAAATCGGACTCGACACACCAGAAACATCCTCCAGCAACCGTCAACGTTTCGGCACCTGCTGCGGGGGCAGGCAGGGCGCGCAGGATCATCGCAAGTGTGATCAGGGTGAACAGAATGGCTGTTTTGAAGGCATCCAGATAAGCGGTCCGTGACATGTCGGGTCTCCTTTCGGCACCATGGTGACCCGAACCCGAATGACATTCAATTGCCTGACATCTGATGTCACGGGCTGGTGAGACGAGTTTATCGGCGGCGGACGTCGGTGGAATACCTTACACCGGGCCGTCTTGGCGGTGGGATATGGGCGTCCCGGCAAGGGGGAGGTCCGCGATGAACCTGCCTTCGGCTTAGCCCAGCAACTGCCCCAGTTTCATCGCAACACCCATATTGCCCGAGATTTTAAGCTTGCCTAAAGCGACACCTGTCATCGGGTTCAGTTTTCCGGTCAGAAGCTTGGTCAGGTTGTCCTGCGAGATGCGGATCGTGCAATCCGTTTCCTGGTCCTGAGTCGATGCCTGACTGTCCGCCAGAACAATAACGCCGTCCTCACCACAATCGAATTTCAACGAGCCGTCAAAGGTTTTGCCGTTCAGACCTTTTTGAATTTCGTCGGCGATGTCCTGAAGCATCCGGGTTCCTTTCGCAGTTTCCGAATGCGTAAAGCGTCAGGTATCGAACAGGCAAGGCTGACCCGACTGGAACTTTCCATCACGACGCGCTGAGGCTCTGAACTGTCCGAGCGCAGGGCGCGCCATCATAAAAAGCGTCAAGAACAGCCTGAAACTCGGCCGGAGCATTCGCCACCGAGGAAAACAATGTCATCGAAGAACGAAGCTTTTTTGCATCAACCCCGCCCAGAATATCGCTGGCGTCGCGCCCTTGATGCTGCAGTAACAGCGAGGCCGCATGTGTCAGACGGCGGCGCAGTTCAGGGTGGTTCAGATAGCGTGTCGCTTCATCCAGATCTTCGATGCCGTAAAGCTGCGCCATATGGGACTGGCCCAGCTCGGCCAGTTGCGGAAACACGAACCACATCCAGTGACTGGTTTTCTGCCCCTGTTCCAGTTCACGCAGGACATCGGCCCAAACCGTGTCCTGCGCCTCGATGAACATATCGAGTTCGTCGTCGTTGTCGTCTTCGTCAATCACTTGGACAAACGCTTGTCACGTGCGGCCAGCAATTTCAGGCGCAGGGCATTCAACTGGATAAAGCCTGCCGCGTCGGTCTGATCATAGGCTCCGGCGTCTTCCTCGAAGGTCACATGTGCCTCGGAATACAGCGAGTGATCCGACCAGCGGCCCACGGTCGAGGCCAGACCCTTATACAGTTTCACGCGAACGGTGCCGGTGACATGTTCCTGCGATTTGTCGATGGCGGCTTGCAGCATTTCACGCTCGGGCGAGTACCAGAAACCGTTATAGATCAGTTCCGCATATTGCGGCATCAGCTGATCCTTCAGGTGCATCGCGCCACGGTCCATGGTGATGGATTCGATGCCACGGTGTGCTTCCAACAGGATGGTGCCGCCGGGTGTTTCATAGATACCGCGCGATTTCATCCCGACGAACCGGCCTTCGACCAGGTCCAGACGGCCAATGCCGTGCTTGCCGCCATATTCGTTCAGCTTGGTCAGCAGGGTTGCCGGGCTCATCGCCTCGCCATTGATGCTGACCGCGTCGCCTTTTTCAAAGCCGATTTCGATGAACTCCGGCTCGTTCGGGGCATCTTCGGGGTGGACGGTACGCTGGTACACATAATCAGGCGCCATATCCGCAGGGTCTTCCAGAACCTTTCCTTCGGACGAGGTGTGCAGCAGGTTGGCATCGACCGAGAAGGGCGCCTCACCACGCTTGTCCTTGGCGATCGGAATCTGGTTCTGTTCGGCAAACTCCAGCAGCTTGGTGCGGCTGGTCAGATCCCATTCGCGCCATGGTGCGATCACCTTGATGTCGGGGTTCAGCGCATAGGCCGCCAGTTCGAACCGTACCTGGTCATTGCCCTTGCCGGTTGCACCGTGGGCGACCGCATCGGCACCCGTCGCTTCGGCGATCTCAACCAGACGCTTCGAGATCAGCGGCCGCGCAATCGAGGTGCCCAGCAGGTACAGCCCCTCATACTGCGCATTGGCGCGGAACATCGGGAAAACGAAATCGCGAACGAACTCCTCACGGATGTCCTCGATATAGATGTTCTCGGGCTTGATCCCCAGCAGTTCGGCCTTCTGGCGTGCGGGCTCCAGCTCTTCTCCCTGACCCAGATCAGCGGTGAAGGTCACGACCTCACACCCATACTCGGTTTGCAGCCATTTCAGAATGATCGAGGTATCAAGGCCACCGGAATAGGCCAGAACAACTTTCTTGGGCGCGGACATCTGACTTCCCTTTATGCGTAGAACGATTGGCCCCTAGCGGGTTTTACGCGCGGGGGCAAGTTGTGAGGATTGACGCAGTGACTGAATTGGGGTGAAACGGAGGCAGAGAATAACAAGCATTGGTTGAGAGGGCGGTTTCATATGTTGGGATGGCAAATATTTGTGCATTCGGTGCGGATGGTTTTTGGGAACCTGAAGCAGGTCCTGCAGATCACGGTTGGCCCTGCTCTGATTGGGACTATCGTTATCGTGGGCGTGTTCTTGGCGCTTGGTATTCCGCTTGAAGCGCTTGATGAAAACGCAGTCGATCTGCCACCGGGTGTAACCGCAGGATCAGTCTTTGTCTTTGTGTTCGTTTTGCTGGCGGTAATGTTCGTAACCATGTTCTGGATCGCGGTGTCATGGCACCGCTTCATCCTGATGGAAGAGTACCCCACGGGAATACTCCCGACATTCCGTTTCGACAGGATCCTTGCCTATTTCGGTCGCTTCCTGATGTTGGGGATTTTGATGATGATCGCGTATATCCCCATGGGTCTGGTCGCTGCAGCACTAGGCGAAAGCCTTGCGGGGCTTTCGATCATTCTGATGGTTGCATACACCGTTTTTCTGGTCGTATGCTTCTATCGCCTGTCAATTATCCTGCCGGCAGCGGCGATTGGTGATCCCATCTCGCTGAGCGATGCATGGACCAAAACTGCGGGGGTCAGCGGTGCAATCTTGTTGCTTCTCGTCGTTGCATTCCTGTTCCAGGTGTTGGTGCAGCTGGCTTTCACTGTCCTGGCAATAATTCCGGTTTTGGGCGTTTTGCTGACCGTGTTCTTTGGCACACTCATCCTTCCGATGATCAACATCAGTATCTTTACCACAATGTACGGTGTCTTCATCGAAAAGCGCGAGCTGTCGTAAGCCCGTACACATATGTATTCCTTGCCCTTATCGCGATGATGGGGCAGGGAAACGGACATGACTGATTTCGTGACCCGCGCCCGCGCCGCCGAACAGGCGATGCGCTCTGTGTTTCCGGCGACGCCGTTGCAGCGCAATGCTCATCTGTCCGAACGCTATGGGGCCGATATCTGGCTCAAGCGCGAAGACCTCAGCCCGGTGCGGTCGTACAAAATCCGCGGTGCGTTCAACGCGATGCGAAAACAGCAGGGGCAGGACCTGTTCGTCTGTGCCAGCGCAGGCAACCATGCGCAGGGCGTGGCCTTCATGTGCAAGCATCTGGGCGTGAAGGGTGTGATCTTCATGCCGGTGACCACACCGCAGCAGAAAATTCAAAAGACCAGAATCTTCGGCGGCGACAATATCGAGATCCACCTGACTGGCGACTATTTCGATGACACTCTGGCCGCCGCGCAAACCTGGTGCACGCAGCAGGGCGGGCATTTCCTGTCACCGTTTGACGATGCGGATGTGATCGAAGGGCAAGCCTCTTTGGCGGTCGAGATCGAAGAGCAAATGGGCGGTGTGCCGGATAACATTGTGCTGCCGGTCGGCGGTGGCGGTATGTCCTCGGGTGTGGCCACATGGTTCGGGGATCGCAGCCATTGTCTGTTTGTCGAACCAGCTGGAGGTGCTTGTCTTCGGGCTGCATTGGCTGCGGGGCATCCTGTGTCGCTGGATCATGTGGACACCTTCGTCGATGGTGCTGCGGTTGGACGGATCGGTGAGAAACCGTTTGAACTGTTGAAATCACGCCATCTGTCGGATGTGCTGGTCCTGTCCGAGGACCGAATCTGCACCACCATGATCGAGATGCTGAATGTCGAAGGCATTGTTTTGGAGCCCGCTGGCGCCCTGGCGATCGAAGCGGTGGGCGATATCCAAAGCTTTGTACGGGGCAAAACCGTGGTCTGCGTAACATCGGGCGGTAATTTCGATTTTGAGCGCTTGCCTGAGGTCAAGGAACGCGCCCAACGCTATTCCGGGGTGAAGAAGTATTTTATCCTTCGCCTGCCGCAGCGCCCGGGCGCATTGAAAGAGTTTCTGGGAATCCTGGGCCCCGAGGATGACATTGCCCGCTTTGAGTACATGAAAAAATCAGCCCGCAATTTCGGTTCGGTCCTGATCGGGATCGAAACCCGCAAGCCTGAAAACTTCATGCGTCTGTTTGCGCATCTGGATGAGGCAGGGTTCACCTACACCGACATAACCGAAGACGAAACGCTGGCGCAGTTCGTGATTTAATCCAGGTTCTGGCGCAGCTCAGCCTCGAATTTCTGTTTCGAGCTGTCAAATACGGCTAGAATAGCGGGCAGATCGACATCCCCGCCCTGACCTGCGGCCGCCTGCCGTTCGCCGTCCTGACAGAGTTTCGAGAACTGGTCGAATCCAAGACTGAGCGCGCTGCCCTTCAGGAAATGCAGATTCTGTTCCAGTTCGGACCGGCTTGTATCCTGATGCAGGCGGGCGATGACCTCCTGTACTTCATCCAGAAAGATGTCGACCACTTCATCAAACTCATCCGGGCCAACTTCGTCCCGCAATTGCCTGACTCTGCCCCAGTGGATCATACTGCGTCACCTGCCGTTGAACATGCGTTTTCAGGAATAGGCAACACCAGTAAAAACCGGGTTAACCGCCAAGCGGGATTGCAGCCTTCGGTCTTCACCGGATGTTAAAACCGTCGCCGCTAGGATCGCCGTGTGTGAATGAACGCATAAGATCAGAGGGTAAATGGTGCCAAGGACGAGTCTTGAGGAAACCAGATCGGATCTGGATTTCGGCGCGATCCGTAAGGTGCTGGTGGTGGATGACAGCCGTCTGCAGCGGCGCATCCTGGTCGCATCGCTCAGAAAATGGGGCTTTGAGGTGGTCGAGGCAGAGACGGGCGATGCGGCTTTGACGCATTGTCTGGATGATCCACCCGACCTTGTTCTCAGCGATTGGGTCATGCCGGGGATGAGCGGGCTTGAGTTTTGCAATGCGTTTCGCGCCCTGGATACCGATCAATACTGTTATTTCATCCTGCTGACTTCAAAAAGTGAAAAGCAGGAGGTTGCACGCGGGCTGGATGCCGGGGCAGACGATTTTCTGATCAAACCCCTTGAGGCGGATGAGTTGCGGGCACGCATATCCGCAGGTGCGCGCATTCTGGACATGCAGCGCGAGCTTTCGCAGAAAAACCGCTTGATTGAGTCCGCGCTGGAGGAACTCAGGCTGGCTCATGACGCGATCGACAAGGACCTCATACAGGCCCGTAAAATCCAGGAATCGCTGGTTCCGGAATTTACGCGGAGCTTTGGAAAATCCCGGGTCAGCCTGTTGTTGAAACCCTGTGGCCATATCGGTGGAGACCTTGTTGGCATGTTCTCGCCCGGGGTCAATCGGCTGGGGTTCTACAGCATCGATGTATCCGGACATGGCATCACCTCGGCCATGATGACGGCGCGTCTGGGCGGCTATCTTTCAAGCAAACACTTTGATCAAAATGTCGCAATGGAAAAGAGGTTTAACAAATTCTACGCACTGCTGCCTCCGGAAGACGTCGCCAGTATGCTCAATTCCCGATTGATGGCGGATGAAGGGATCGAGGAATACTTCACGATGGTCTACGCCATTGTGGATCTTCGAAACGGGCATCTCAAAATGGTACAGGCCGGGCATCCGCATCCGCTCCTGCTGCGGCAGGATGGCAGTGCTGAATTTCTGGGTGATGGCGGGTTGCCGATCGGGTTGATCGAAGACGCGAGCTTTCAGCAGATCGAGACTCAAATGAAACCCGGCGACAAGCTGTTGGTGTACTCGGACGGGTTTACCGAATGTCAGCTCGCTGAAGGTGGTTTGCTGGAAGAAGACGGTTTGCGAGAGATGGCCCAGCTGTGCATTTCTGCAAAGGGCGGGTCGGAGTTTCTGGACGACATGTTCTGGCGATTGACGCAAGAGATTTCGCCCAAAGATAGCATTGGGGATGACGTATCCGCCGTTTTCTTCGAATATAACGGGCCTTAAATCGAACTGAGATGCATTTCCGCAAAGTGCCGGTCACCGTCATTGCCCAGCAATTCAACGGCATCGGTGGCTTCCATCCACAAAGCTTCGTGGAACGCTTCGCTCGGAGGGCCTTTGCGGCGTATGGGACGGGCGCGGTAGATCAGGCAGACCTTTTCAGCCCACAGATCGTATTCGGGCATATAGGTGAACCGACGAAAAGCGCCGACACGACGCGGATTGGCGACGTGCCACCCGGTTTCTTCATAGACTTCGCGATGCAAGGCTGAAATCGGTGATTCGCCTGGATCGATGCCTCCACCCGGCAATTGCAGATCCGGGCCCGGCTCTGTCTGACAGGTCAACAGTAATTGCCTGCCACGTGGCAAAAGGGCATAGACGCCAACCCTCCGGGTATATTTCCGCCCCGTCTCGGGGGTTTCACCGAACCGCCTGATCATGTATGGCCCCTTACAACCCAATCTGTACGACCTATATGGTGCCGGTATGCCAACCCGTGGCGTGTAAGGAAACCCCATGTCTCTTGGAACAAAAATCGCGTGGGACGATACCGTCCTGCCCTTTCAACTTGATGCATCCGACATGCGCGGCCGCGTGGCCCGTCTGGATGGCGTGCTGGATGGCATCCTGAAACAGCATGACTATCCCAAGCAGGTCGAGGCGCTGGTGGCCGAGATGGCCTTGCTGACCGCTTTGATCGGCCAGACAGTTGCGCTGCGCTGGAAATTGTCGTTGCAGGTGCAGTCCAAAGGGGCGGTCCGCATGATCGCCACCGACTATTATGCGCCGCAGGAAGAGGGTCAGTCCGCTCAGATTCGGGCTTATGCTAGCTTTGACCGGGACCGGTTGACCAATTCCGCGCCTTTCGATCAGGTGGGCGAAGGGTATTTTGCCATCATGATCGATCAGGGTGAGGGCACACAGCCGTACCAGGGCATCACTCCGCTGTCCGGTGGATCGCTGAGTGAATGTGCCGAGGCTTATTTTGCGCAGTCCGAACAGCTGCCGACGCGGTTTTCGCTGAGCTTCGGCAGATCGACCGAGCCGGGCGTGGGCGAGCATTGGCGCGCAGGCGGCATCATGCTGCAGCACATGCCCAAAGCGTCGCCCTTTGCAGCGTCGGGTGAAGGAACGGGTGAAATCCTGACCGCTACCGATCTGGTCGACGGCGAAGAAGGTGAAAACTGGGGTCGCGTCAACATCCTGCTGGATACTGTCGAGGACTTGGAAATGATCGGCCCCTCTGTTGCGCCGACCGACCTTCTGGTTCGTCTGTTTCACGAGGAACAGCCGCGTGTTTATGATGCGCAGTCTGTGCAATTTGGCTGCACCTGTTCCGAGGATCGTGTGCGACAGAGCCTGTCAATCTATTCGGCCAAGGATATCGAAAAGATGACCACACCCGAGGGCGAGGTCACCGCGGATTGTCAGTTCTGCGGGGCTCATTATGTGTTGGACCCGGCAACTGTCGGGTTCGATGCCGAAGACACCAAAGGTGAATGACCCAGTTGAAAAAATCCGGGCGGCCCTGCGCCGCCCAGGTCACGGGTCCAGCGATTTTGACCTGAACCCGGATACCGTTCTGCCGCCCGGGCGCCGGTTACGGCCCGCCGGTGTTCTGGTGGCAATTTCTCTGACTGAAGATACACCGCAGGTCATCCTGACCAAGCGCTCATCCGCGCTGAAGCATCACCCGGGCCAGATCGCCTTTCCCGGTGGCAAACAGGACGAAGCCGATGCTGATGTTACAGCAGCGGCTTTGCGGGAAGCTCAGGAAGAGATCGGCCTGCCCCCGGAAATGCCAGAGATCCTCGGGTTTCTGCCGACGCATGAAACCGTGACCTCGTTCACCGTAACACCTGTGGTCGCTGTATTGCGGGACAGGTTCCAACCCGTGCCTGAGCCCGGCGAAGTGGACGAAGTTTTCTCGACCCCCCTTGCCCATCTTTTGAATCCTGAGAATTATCTGGTTGAGTCGCGCCGATGGCGCGGCCAGAGACGCAGATACTACGCAGTTCCGTACGGCCCGTATTACATTTGGGGCGCGACCGCCCGCATATTGCGCGGGCTTGCAGCACGGGTGAATGAATGATGCAGATTGACGAGCCCTGGATCAGTGAGCCAGCGACCCAAAAAGTCTGTTCGGCCCTGACCTCATCCGGGGCTCAGGCGCTTTTTGTGGGTGGCTGCGTGCGCAATGCGCTGCTTGGCGCGCCGGTTTCGGATATCGACATCGCCACCGACGCAAAACCCGAGCGGGTCATCGAAATGGCGCAGGCTTCCGGGCTCAAGGCCATTCCAACCGGCATCGAGCATGGTACGATCACAGTGGTCAGCGCAAGTATCCCGCACGAGGTCACGACCTTCCGCCGTGACGTGGAAACCGACGGTCGTCGTGCTGTCGTGGCATTTTCCGATCACGTCGAAGAAGACGCGGCGCGACGTGATTTCACAATGAACGCGATTTACGCACAGCCCGATGGCACTGTTTTAGACCCGCTTGGGGGCCTTCCCGACCTTGAGGCCCGGTTGGTGCGGTTTATCGGAACAGCCGAGAATCGTATACGTGAAGACTATCTCCGCTCGCTTCGTTACTTTCGTTTTCACGCCTGGTACGGGGATCCGGATGCCGGTTTTGATCCCGATGCGCTGGCCGCCATCGGTGCCAATCTTGACGGGCTGGAATCGCTGTCGCGCGAGAGGGTCGGGGCAGAACTGTTGAAATTGCTGGCATCGCCTGATCCAGCCCCCGCCGTTGCGACCATGCGCAGTACAGGTGTTTTGGCCCGGGTGTTACCGGGTGCGGACGATCGGTCTTTGGCCCCTTTGATCGCGCTGGAACGGGCGGCTGGTGCCGATCCCGATCCGGTGCGTCGCCTGGCTGCGATTGCTACGCCCGATAATGCCGCCACATTGCGGTTGAGCCGTTCGCAGTTGCAACGCCTGATCAGGATGCGCGAAGAGGCACAGGCCGCAACCAGTATTGCTGAACTGGGATATCGCTATGGCGACGAAGGTGGTTTGCACGAGACGCTTTTGCGCTGCGCTTTTCTGGAACAACCCTGGTCCGAAGATTTGCGGCGCGATCTGCACGCCGGGGCAGCAGCGCGTTTCCCCGTCCAGGCCAGGGATCTGATCCCCAACTTCACCGGCCCGGCGCTGGGCAAGAAGCTGGCCGAGCTGGAAAAACGCTGGATCGCATCCGGTTTTGCGCTGTCTCGCGAAGAGTTGCTGGCACACTAGTACGAAGTCTCAAAAAGGGATGACAACATTGATCCTTTGTGTTTAGGTGCGCCAGTCACATGGATGGAGGAATGCGAATGTATTACGGGATCTGGTTCGGCTAAAGCCGGGACACTTGCCCCGTAAAGGGTGGTGTTCAGGCGCCATCTTTCTTCGCACGTCTTTAGTTTCTGCTCAATCGGAGCACTCTCCATGTTTCGCTATTTCGAAAACCTTGTTGACCCTTTTGTTGCCTACCGCGAGGCTGATATACCGCCGACGCGCTTGTGGCCCTTCATGCTGGACTATTCGCGACCGTTCTTTCGGGTATTTTTCTGGGCGGCGCTGATTTCCATTGTCGTCGCGGGCGTTGAAATCGGACTGATCTATTACATGGGTCGCGTTGTGGATATGTTGGGCGGTACGCCGTCAGAGGTCTGGCAAAACCACGGAACGGAATTGCTTTTGATGGCGGCCTTTGTGTTGCTATTTCGACCGCTTCTGCATCTGGTCGATGTACTTATTCTGAACAATACGATCTTGCCAAACTTTGGCACATTGATCCGCTGGCGTGCGCACAAACATGTTTTGCGTCAATCAGTTGGCTGGTTCGAAAACGACTTTGCCGGGCGGATTGCAAACCGGATCATGCAGACACCGCCTGCGGCCGGTGAAGTGGTCTTTCAGGTTTTTGACGCGATTTCCTTTTCGTTGGCCTATTTGATCGGTGCGGCGTTCCTGCTGTATGCGGCGGATCCGCGATTATTGATCCCGCTGTTGATCTGGTTTGCGTTCTATGCGGCACTGGTGCGATGGACTGTTCAGCGTGTCGGTCCGGCGTCAAAGGCGGCATCGGATGCGCGTTCGACGGTCACGGGACGGGTCGTGGACAGCTATACGAACATCCATTCGGTCAAAATGTTTGCCCATGGCCCGCAAGAGCTGGACTATGCCCGTGAAGCGATCGAGGAAACCCGCCGGACATTTCAGATCGAAATGCGAATATTCACTATCATGGATGCCGTTCTGGTCACATTGAACGGCATGCTGATCGTGGGCGTTGTGGGCTGGGCGATCGCGTTGTGGATGCAGGGCAGCGCTTCGGTCGGAGTTGTTGCAACGGCCACGGCGCTGACCCTGCGCCTGAACGCCATGACCGGATGGATCATGTGGGCCCTGACCAGCTTTTTCCGCCAACTTGGTATCGTGGCCGAGGGGATGGAGACCATTGCCCAGCCCATCGATTTGATCGATGCACCTGATGCAAAACCCTTGCGGCTCGGCAAGGGAGAGATCCAGATCCGTGACCTCTCGCATCACTATGGTCGCGAGGCCGGCGGCTTGGACCATATCAATCTGACCATTCAACCGGGTGAAAAGATTGGCCTGATCGGTCGCTCCGGCGCTGGCAAATCGACCTTGGTAAAGTTGCTGCTGCGGTTCTACGACGTTGAGCGCGGTGCGATTTTAATTGATGGTCAGAACATTGCGAACGTCACCCAGGGCAGCCTGCGCAGTCATATCGGTATGGTTCAACAAGACAGCGCCTTGCTGCACCGCTCTGTACGCGACAACATCCTTTATGGCCGGCCGGATGCGTCCGAGGCGCAGATGATCGCCGCCGCCAAGCAGGCCGAAGCGCATGAGTTTATCCTCGACTTGCAAGATCCGCAGGGTCGGACCGGGTACGACGCACATGTCGGCGAACGGGGGGTGAAGCTCAGCGGTGGACAGCGGCAGCGCGTGACGCTGGCGCGGGTGATCCTGAAGGATGCGCCGATCTTGTTGTTGGATGAGGCGACATCCGCGCTAGATTCCGAGGTCGAAGCGTCAATTCAGGAAACCCTCTACGGCATGATGCAAGGAAAGACCGTGATCGCCATCGCCCACCGGCTCAGTACCATCGCGCAGATGGATCGGATTCTGGTTATGGATGCTGGCCGTATCGTTGAGGAAGGCACGCATTCCGACCTTCTGGCGCAGGGTGGCCTTTACGCCCAATTCTGGGCGCGGCAATCTGGTGGTTTCATGAACCCGGAGGCCGTTGAATGAGGGTTGCCGACCTCATCTATCCGTTCAGGAACATCGAAACGCCCCCGCCGCAGACGTTGGGGGCGTTCATTCGCTGGAGCCTGTCCGGCGCGTGGCCGATGTTGTTTGTTGCGGCAATCTTCTCGGCCACTGCAGGTGCGATGGAGGCGGGGACAGCGTGGATTCTGGGCCGTGTGATTGATGTGGCGATATCAAGCGGGCCCGAGAATTTTCTGACCCCGGCGAATATGTGGATGATCTTCGGTGCGGTCGCCTTCTTTATGTTGCTTCGCCCGATCCTGTTTGGCCTGTCATCTTTGTCGAACAATTACATTGTCATGCCAAACATCACACCTTTGGTGCTGGCCAAGCTGAACCGTTGGACGCTGGGCCAATCGGTGACGTATTTCGATGACGACTTTGCCGGCCGGATCGCTCAGAAACAGATGCAGACATCGAACTCCATGGCGTCGGTCGTGTCGGAAACCATCAGCGCGATTGTGTTTGCCCTGGCGTCTCTGGTGGGGTCTTTGCTTTTGTTAGGGTCTATACATCCTTTGGTGATGTTGCCCTTTGCCGCGTGGCTTGTGATCTACTTCCTGCTTGTGCGCTGGTATTTGCCGCGCATCCGAGTGCGGTCGGCGGCGCGGGCCGGGGCGCGGGCGATGGTGTCCGGGCAGGTGGTTGATACGATCACCAACATCAAGACTGTAAAGCTTTTCGCCCATTCCGCTTTTGAAGATCAGGCCGCGCGTGAATCGATGGTGGATCTGCGTGAAAAATCTCTGGATTTTGGCAAGTTGTCGGCCAGTTTCCGGTTCATCCTCATGACGCTGGCTGGAGTCCTGCCCGTCTTGCTGCTGGGCGCAACCTTGTGGCTGTGGCAGGGCGACATGGCGACCGCCGGGGATATCGTGGCTGCCGGGGCCGTTTCGATCCGTATAGCTCAGATGACCGGTTGGGTCAGTTTCACGTTGATGGGGCTGTATGCCAATGTCGGTGAAATTGAAAACGGGATGAAAACGCTGGCCAAGCGTGACCGGGTTGAAGATATGCGCGGCGCGAAGGACCTTGATGTGACCGAAGGATCGATTACCTTCGAAGCCGTCAGCTTTGCCTATGGTCGCGATATCGGTGGGGTCATGGATTTGACCCTGACCATCGATCCGAGTGAAAAATTGGGCATCGTCGGTGCCTCGGGGGCGGGGAAATCCACGCTCGTTTCGCTGTTGCTCAGGCTCTATGACAAGGAAAATGGCGCTATTCGTATCGATGGCCAGGACGTATCGCAGGTGACGCAAGACAGTCTGCGCCGGCAGATCGGTATGGTCACGCAGGAAACGGCGATGTTCAACCGATCCGCTCGTGAGAATATTTTGTATGGTCGGCCGGACGCGTCAGAGGCCGAGATGATCGAGGCCGCAAAGAAGGCCGAAGCGCATGACTTCATCCTGAGTCTTGAAGATGCTCATGGTCGTAAGGGCTATGATGCTCATCTGGGGGAGCGTGGCGTAAAGCTCAGCGGCGGACAGCGGCAACGGATCGCTCTGGCGCGGGCCATTCTGAAAGATGCCCCAATTTTGGTTCTCGACGAAGCGACATCGGCGCTGGACTCCGAGGTTGAAGCTTCGATTCAGACTGCGCTGCATCGGGTGATGCAGGGTAAAACCGTGCTGGCCATAGCGCACCGTCTGTCCACGCTCAGCGAAATGGACCGCATCGTTGTTCTTGATCAGGGACGGATCGTGGAAACCGGAACCCATGAGGCGTTGCTGGACCTGGGCGGGCTGTATGCACGGTTCTGGCACCGGCAGTCGGGCGGCTTCATTCAGGCAGAAGCTGCGGAATAAGGGTTTTGTTGCTGTGAAAGCCCGGCTATCAGGCCTCCCATGACGCAGCAATTCACAATCACACGGCTTGGACATCAGGGCGACGGCATTGCCGATGGCCCCATCTACGCCCGACGCACCCTTCCGGGCGAAATCGTCAGCGGCACCCTTGTTGGCCAGCAATTGACCGATATCCGGGTCGACACACCGTCCGAACATCGTGTCAAAGCTTCTTGCCGCCACTACAAAGCGTGCGGTGGCTGCCAGTTGCAGCATGCATCTGATGCATTTGTGACCGATTGGAAGCTGCAAATCGTCAACAACGCGCTGACGGCGCAAGGTCTCGAAGCGCCACTGCGCCCAATACACACATCGCCCGAACAGTCGCGGCGGCGCGCTACGATTGCCGTAAGGCGCACGAAGAAGGGCACGTTGGCGGGGTTTCACGGTCGTGCATCGGGCACGATCACAGAGATACCCGACTGCCGGTTGCTTGAGCCGGAATTGATCGCGGCTATTCCGGTGGCCGAGGCGCTGGCTGTTCTGGGAGGAAGCCGCAAGGGCGCTTTGGCCGTCACGCTCACACTGTCCGAAGGTGGTCTGGACGTGGCCGTCAAAGGCGGCAAACCTCTGGACGGCCCCTTGGAACTGGCGTTGGCGCAGGCGACTGAGAAGCATGGTCTGGCCCGGCTCAGCTGGGATGGTGAGGTTATTGCCATGCGGCATGCGCCGGTTCAGCGTTTTGGGACAGCCAGCGTCACGCCGCCTCCCGGAGGTTTTTTGCAGGCAACAAAGGACGGCGAACAGGCTCTATTACAGGCTGTTTTCGAAGCAACACAAGGTGCGAAGCGTATCGTTGACCTGTTTTCGGGCAGCGGAACGTTCTCACTGCCATTGGCGGAAAACGCCGAAGTTCACGCGGTTGAAGGCGAAGCTGCCATGATTCAGGCACTCGATCAGGGCTGGCGCCGGACACAGGGGTTGAAACGTGTAACGACCGAGGTCCGCGACCTGTTCCGCCGCCCGCTGATGCCGGACGAGCTGAAATCTTTCGACGCGATAGTGCTGGACCC
The DNA here is from genome assembly GCF_059609765.1 of Ruegeria sp. YTSC106. NCBI lineage: Bacteria > Pseudomonadati > Pseudomonadota > Alphaproteobacteria > Rhodobacterales > Roseobacteraceae > Ruegeria > Ruegeria sp. YTSC106. Next base: position 123,714 of record NZ_JBXWMI010000009.1, on the reverse strand, counting down.
GCCCCGCGCCGGTGCCGAAGCGCAGGTAGATGAGATTGCACAGTCGCAACGCCTGGTGATTGCCTATGTATCGTGCAGTCCTGTCACCTTTGCGCGCGATGCGAAAACGCTGGTTAACGCGGGTTACACCCTTGAATGGGTACAGGTCGTTGACCAGTTTCGATGGTCTTCACATACGGAACTCGCTGGGCGGTTTGTCCTGAGCGCCGCAACTTGATCAGGCAGGGGAATGCGACTCATGGGGATTAAACAGCAGTTGCTGAACATTATCGAAGCGCCGGTATTCGGTCGCTTCATTACTGCTGTCATAATCTTCAATGCCATTCTTTTGGGGATGGAGACATCGCCAACCCTGATGGAGTTAGCAGGTCCGCTGATCGTCGCGCTGGATAGACTTTGCCTGACGATCTTCGTGGTCGAAATTACCATGAAGTTGATCGCCACCGGGCGCAGGTTCTTTACCAATGGCTGGAACATTTTCGATTTCCTGATCGTAGGCATCGCCCTGGTTCCCAGTGCCGGAGGTTTGTCGGTGCTGCGTGCCCTGCGAATTTTGCGGGTGTTGCGCGTGATTTCCGTCGCGCCTCGCCTGCGTCGCGTGGTCGAGGGGTTCATCTCCGCCCTTCCCGGAATGGCCAGCGTGTTTCTGCTGATGGCAATTCTGTTCTATATCGGGGCGGTTATCTCGACCAAGTTGTTCTCGACATCGTTCCCGGGTTGGTTCGGCGATCTGGGCCTGTCTGCTTATACGCTATTCCAGATCATGACATTGGAAAGCTGGTCGATGGGCATCGTGCGCCCGGTGATGGAGATCTATCCCTATGCCTGGGTCTTCTTTGTTCCATTCATCATGGTCACCACATTTGCCGTGGTGAACCTCTTGGTGGGTCTGATCGTAAATTCGATGCAGGATGCCCACCACGCCGAGGATGAAGTTAAAACCGACGCCTATCGAGATGAGGTTCTGGAACGGCTGGAAAGCATTGAACGTCGACTGGCCGAGCAGTCGAACATCAAAAAGTGATTTCAGTTTTTTCCTTTTTTGGCATAATGATCAAAAAAAAGCAGAGCAGGCAGTGAAACATGGATCGTCGAGTATTCGGATTGGGGGCGTTGGCAACGCTGAGCCTTTCGGCTTGTGCCTCTGGCAGCCCAAGATTTCTGACTTATAACGGACCCGAGGTGACATCGTTGGTGGTCAACAAGAGCACGCGTAAGCTTTACTTGTTGCACCACGAAAGAATCCTCAAGGAATATGATGTCGAATTGGGGTTTGCGCCAAATGGAACAAAGAACCAGCGCGGCGACGGCCGGACGCCCGAGGGCACTTATCTGATCGACCGTCGCAACCCCAGAAGCCGATATCATCTGTCCATAGGCATATCCTATCCCAACTCGCAGGATGTCGCCAAAGCCAAAGCCGCGGGCGTTGATCCGGGTGGAGATATATTCATCCACGGAGAACCCAATCTGCGCTCAGAGCGGAAACGCGCAAAAAAGACGCGGGATTGGACGGCAGGATGCATCGCGGTCAAGAATGACGAAATCGAAGAGATATATTCGATGGTTAACAAAGGCACGCTGATCACCCTGCGTCCTTAGGCTGTTTTCGGCAGCCAGTCACTGAACCCGAAGGTTTCATAGTCGCGCTGGTACGCTGCAACTGCCTGCGCCTCGAGGTTTTCGTCGTAGATCTGGTCCAGAGCGTATGGTTCATCCGGCGCGCAGTGACCTGGTGGAGGCGGATCTGAATGCCCCAGGTTGCGTGCCAGATCCGGCAAAGCCGTCAACAGGTCCTCTTCTCTCAGAATCAGATCCGGCATGGTGAAGGATGCGATTCCCTCCAGTGTTCTGGACTGGCTGCACCACGTACCGTCTACACGGATCGGCGTCTGCCCGTTCAGGTTGAGGCGCAAAAAGCCCAGAAAACCCGAAAATGCTTCACGGTGTTGTTCGACAGAATAATTGGTGTCCCGTACTTGCCCCGGGATTGGCAGTTTGAGCCGGTTACGAAGATAGTTCCGCACCATCTTGTAGCTGCCTGGCCCCGTACTAAGAATGTGTTGACAAAACACCGTATGTGCCCGGGCCAGAGGGTGCCGCAGAACCGTGAATTGCCGATGACCGGGATGGTTCTGCTTCCAGGAACGGATCTGTTTGCGGTTCTGCTCCGTGATCAGCTTGTCCTTCGGGCATCCGTCCAGATCAGCCAGCCACTGCTCAATAACAGGCTCTATTCCACCGCGAATGGGCAAATACATCAATGGAGACCGGGCTGCGGCAACGTAAATCGGCACAGCCGCCCCGCGCTGCGGTTCAAAGCTTGTTGACCGATGCAATCCGAACCGATCCTGGTCGCACAGGGCTTGCTTCATCTCTTCAGGATTGGTGACCTTGGACAAAGCCGGTGCCGGGTTTTGTGGCTTCAGGGAATCATCCAGCCTGGTCAGCCGCGCCTCGACGCCCAACCATGCAGCCAGACCGTTTATGACCTCCAACTCGGTCAGGTCGTCATAGTTAATGAAGAACCCTGTTTGGCCTGTTTTTTGCAAGTGCCGTTGTACCATAAGCCGATGGCCTTGCACCTGGTTCAGATAATCCGAAAACTCGTCGGCGTCGAAGACAACCTGCGCGTCGACGCGACGTTTGACATTCTTCAGCAGCCACTGCTGCGTTTTCCGCGCGATTTTCAGCGACAGATAGCTGTCCAATGGATTGCGGGTCAGAAGGATCTTGGCACAGCACGGGTCGTTCAGAATGGGTTTCAGGATACGTGGGTCATGGTCTTCGAAATATCGAAAGCCATTGATGTCGCCCGGCGCTGATCGGATGGCTTTGAGCATTCGCATCGGATCCGCATCCCGGTCTTCCAGCGACAGGCCGAGCAGGTGGTCGGATTTCAGGCTGCCGACGAAATGCGGGTTGAATGCCTCTCCGTGACAGGTAATCCCATCCATCGCATTCAGGTTGGCTTCGAGCAGGTTCGAACCTGTTCGCATGGCGGCCAAAATCACGAAGTAGTCAAAACTGGCTGACATGGGCAAAATCACTGCACCAGATATGGTTTTCGGTAGGGTTTTGCCTGACGGCCGAATACGTCGTCCGCCGGGAAGTCGCCCATCAGATAAGGGTGCATTCCCTGATTCTTGAGGTTTTGCAGGAACTTCCCGAATCCGGACAGATCGACCATGGTTGGCACTTCGGTCAGGTGGCTGGTCGGTTGCATGCCTATTTCTTCAAGCACTGCCTGCAATGCATCCATCGGAGATTCAATGAAATCTGCCAGCGTCCAACTGCGCATCCGCGCTTTGGTCCAGACCGATGTCAGCACCTCAAGCTGCTTGGTTTCAATTCGTTGCAGGCGCGCCGCCTCACACCGGATTTCCGAGAAGTTCATATTGGATCGGAACAGTGGAATTGCCCACGCGCCAGTGATGACCGAAATCTGAGCGTTTTTGTCCCGCGCCAGAAACCAGTTGATCTCCTGGGTGTCCCGCGGGCTGAACTGGAAACACTGGCGCTCGCCCCGCGTATTCCAGATCAGGTTCGACAAAAAGGCGGTTGGGTTGTAGTCCCGCAGCTCTGCACTGTCGCTGAGAGCCCCATTTGTTATGACTTCCCCTTGCGAAAAACCGACGCGCCCCGGCCCGAAAAGATGCCCGTGGACTCTGGTTCCCGTGGTCGCGGCCAGCCATGGTTCAAAATCCTCGAACAGTTCTGAAAAGCCTTGAAATACGGAATACTGTGACGATGTCAGACCGTTTTCACTGCCATGCCGGGGAAACCGGCTTTGCATGTACAGCCCGTCGCGTCCACGAGTTCGCCGCTCCACAGCTTTGGAGAATACACGGTCGATCTTGCCCGGATTGGGTTCCGCCGGTTTCATTGCTCCGGTCTGATCTGTCAGGAATGCCTGGTACAACCGTTCCGCGCGAGGCCAGATTTTTCGGGCCACAAAACAATCTGATCGGCGCAGCAATTGCAGATGATCGTCATAGAAGATGTGTGGACGGCCCTGATAATCGAATTTGGACAGGGTCAGAGACCGGCTTTCTATATGCGTGGAGTACAACCGCGCCAGCGTCTGAAAATAGCTTTCATCCGGAATCCAGACATGGCGGAAGTACTTGTCATATAGCTTGCGTCTGGGGTCCTGAAGGATTGCGGACAGCGTTTGACGGGTCAGGCACCACCACTGACTGCCCATATGCGGAACCAGGCCGTCGGGGATTTGCCTGCGAAATCCTGCGGCGCGCTGAAGTTTTACATATGCGTCGAATAATTTGCGATGCTTGCGCCACGAAAACGGAAACCGCAGGGTGAACCGTTCATGATCCAGCCCGCCGATGGTCCAGCTGACATCAGACGTGGTCGCGCTTTCGATGAAATCGACGCGCGGCCTGTCTGACAGGTAATCGATCAGTTCCTCGACCGGTCGCAAGGGCAAGCAGGCCCCCGAGGCCAGAAACACATGGCGAACTTCTGGGAATTGCTCCAACATCAACTCGGAGGCGCTTTGCGAGGCGGCAACAATGCCCCAGCCACCCCAGTCGCACCGATGTCGATCTGAAAACACGATCACGGGATTGTTGGAACAGGACGCTACAAATCGGGAATAGACATCGTCTGACACCTTGCGATCCACGTGGATGACCACCGGGCATCCTGCTGCCGTCCAGTGGCGTGCGACCTGTTCGGCACGGTCCAGCGAGGTATGAACCAACATGACAATACCCAGACCGCTCATGCCCAGTTTCCTTTCGACATGAGGCCAAGGATCTCAAGCTGCCGCCAGTTGATATAGGCCTCGGACCACTCGCACCAGAAAACGGGCTTGTCCTCAAGCTGTGTCGCATAGGCCCTGTATTCGCCGGAGCCGCGGTAATGCTGGCCACGCTCCAGTTCTTCGCGGGCTTTGTCGCCAAGAATATTGATCAACTTGGCATGAAGCAGCGACCCGCTGGCCTTCTCGCCGCCCCATTCGTCATAAACCTGATTGAGCCCGCGCGGCAAAAGCGAATGGGTCGAGCTGACATAAACATAGCGCCGGTCCCATTTTACAAGCGGAATCTTGTTCAGCGCCGGTGCCTTGGAGGGGTTGTCCCGAAAGAACACACGCGCCCGTGGACCCCCTTGTATCCAAAGATTTTTGTATTCGGGGTTTTTGGTAATCATATAGTTGCCGGGATCGAACCAACGCGCAATTTCGAACGGGTTCTGACCTTCGGCATAAGGTTCGGCGTCCACCGCCCCCTCAGGGTACATGTCGATCAGCATCGTGCCAAAACTGCGTACGGCACTGCCATCCAGCCAGTCGGTCAAAGCACGGATCGGGCGAGTGTCGCAGAACGGATAGATGAAGAATTCATCCGGATCGACGCTCAGCACCCAATGTCCATGCGCATATCTGTGCAGCAGATAGTTTGACCAGTCCAGACCATAGCTTGCGCGTTTGTAACTGGTTGTCGTCCGCCAGACCGAAACATCGGCCTGTTCTTTCAAAAACTCAAAACTGCCATCATCGCTGTCGTTGTCGACAAACAAAAAATGATTGATGCCCAGTTTGCGATAGTATTCGAGGAAGAAGGGCAGGCGAATTTTCTCGTTCCGAACAACGCTCATCAACAGGATATCATCACGGCGGATTGCTTGTGTGTTGTTGCTGACCGGCCTGAGTTCGCGGCGACGTTTGAGGCAACGCAGAATACGGCGCTTGCGCCGCAACCTCATCTTGTAAGACTCAAACAGGCTCACGTGACTGCCCAACCTTTTTATGACGCGAGCTTTCCCCAAACCCGTCGCGACCGTTAACACGACATGGCGTTGCAGGTTTATGCCACTTTTGCATCTTCAGAGGCAACGACTTTAAAACCCGTAAATTGTAAACGTGCGGTTGATGCCCTTGTTTTCGTTTTCAATCCCAGCCTCCGCCACTCATCAGACCCAACTGTTCCAGCTGGCTCCATCCGGTGAAGCGCACCGATTGCGAGGTCCACATATCCGGCTGGTTGATTATTCCATCGTAGTATGGCCCGAATTGGTCCGGATCATGAAAATGCTGGCGTCGCTGCTTTTCGGTATTGGATTTCTCGATAACGTCCGGCAGGAACTTCGTGTGCAGCAACACGCCCGACGGGGCATCACCGCCCGGCCCATCATAGGTTTCGTTCAGATGGCGCGGCAGGGCGGAATGACAAGAGTTCACATAAGCATAGCGCCGCGACCAGCGCATCAGCGGGATCTTGTTCAGCGTTGGGGATCTTTGCCGTGTCTGCGTAAAGAACATCCGTTCCCGCGCGCCGCCCTGCACCCAAAGATTGCCCATCGGGCTTTGTCGTTGCGTACGATACGGTCCTGAATCGAACCAGCACAGCAGATTTGTGGGGTCGGTGTCCGGGTCATAAGCATTGTCGCCCAAAGGACCCTGGGGATAGAGGTCCAGCATCAGCGCCCCGAACCCGATCTGCCCGCGCCGGTCCAGCCAAGCTGTCAGGTCATGCAGGGACCGGGTGTCACAGTGGGCATAGACCAACAGTTCATCCGCATCCACCATAAGGCACCAGTGGCGGTGGCCATAGCGCATCTGCAACCAGGTTAACCAGTCCAGGCCAAACCGCGATCCACGATAGCTGGTATGGGTTTTCCACACAGAGACATCCGGTTGATCCTGCAGATACTCGGACGATCCATCGTCACTGCCGTTGTCGACGATCAGAAAATGATCGACACCCAAAGCGCGATAGTGACGAAAGAACCACGGCAGGCGGATGATTTCATTGCGTAGGGTGACCAAAGCCAACACGTCACCGCCCTTGATCTCGGCCGTCCGATCCTTCTGGCAGGTCAATTGATGTCGGCTGCGCAGCGACCTCCAGAGCAGCCGCCGGCGTTTCCAGCGCAACCTGTACTGCCGTGCCCATCCGATCCGGGGAAGTGTCAAAGCAGTGCTGGATGTCACCGGGTCCTCATTTCTCGTAGTGGCCGTTCTGGTGCCAGCGCCAAGCATCTGCGACCATCGTCTCTAACGTAGATCTTTTGGGCTTCCATCCCAGTTCGTTTTCAGCCCGCACAGAGCCGGATACCAGCTTGGTGCAATCTCCTGCCCGTCGAGGGCCCACAGTATACGGCACGGAACGGTTGGTGACGGACTTGGATTGCTCGATCACCTCAAGGACGGAAAACCCGGACCCGGTGCCCAGATTGAAGACTCGGCTGTCTTTGCTCTGTTCCAGCCAGCCCAGCCCCAGAATATGTGCATCTACCAGGTCACAAACATGTACATAGTCGCGGATACATGTGCCGTCGGGCGTGTCGTAATCCGTCCCAAAGACGGTAAGACCTTCCCGCTTGCCGTCAATCGCGTCCAACATCAGCGGAATCAGATGGGTTTCGGGTCGGTGAAACTCGCCCACATCCCCTTCAGGATCAGCGCCTGCAACGTTGAAATAGCGGAAGATGACATGGCGCAGCCCATGAGCCGCCTCGAAATCCTTGAGGATATCTTCGATCGCGCGTTTCGATGCTCCGTAGGCGTTCAGGGGATACTGCGCCGTGGATTCATCGAGTACCACATTGTCATGCTCACCATATGTGGCACATGTGGACGAAAACACGAAATCCAGACACCCGGCTGCAACCGCTGCTTCAATAAGCGTCAGCGAGCCTGTGACATTGTTCGACCAATACAGTCCGGGTTGACGCATGGCATCACCAACCTGGCTGAGCGCCGCAAAATGCATCACTGCATCTGGTTTGTGTTTCGCGAAAACCTCATCCAGGCGGTCCCGATCCAAAAGGTCGCCCTGTTCAAAAGGGCCAAACTGTACCGCATCCTGCCAACCCGTGATCAGATTGTCGTAGGTCACAGGAAGATAACCTGCCTGCGCAAGCGCCTTGCAGGCATGTGAGCCGATGTACCCGGCACCACCGGTGACAAGAATTGTCTTCATGGCATATCCATCGAGGTTGGTTGAGGAACAGTTTCGGCAAGGGCACCGTCAGAGTCATGGGGAAAAGACGTCACTCCAGCCCCATGGCTGCCATCATCTCTTCGATTTTGGGCACGTCCTGCGGGTTGTTCAGTTCCCAGAACTGACGGCCCCTTGCCTCGACCTCGACGCACAGAACCTTGCGCCCGTTTTCCATGAACCTGAGCTGTTCCAGGCCTTCCAGCTGTTCCAGAGGGCCGATTGGCCAACCTGGATACGCCGCCAGTGCATCGGGCCGATAGGCGTAAACGCCGACATGGTGAAAAACGGGTGTCGCTGCATCACCGGTGTATGTCTGGGACGTAAAGGGCACGACCTCTTTCGAGAAGTACATCGCACTGCGATCGCGTCCGAATACTGCCGTCGTGCCACCCACACGGTCATGCTTCCGGTCGTTCAGAAGACTGTTCAACGCATTACCATCGCAGCGCAAAACAGGGGTCGCAACACCGGCTTCCGGGGCCGCGCGCAGGCTGGACACCAGATCTTCGACAAACCATTGCGGTGTCAGCGGAGCGTCTCCTTGCAGGTTGACGATGATTTCATACCCGCCGCCCAGGACCTCATGCGCTTCGGCGCATCGTTCGGTGCCGTTTTGACAGCTTTCCGAGGTCATCACGACCTCTGCCCCAAAGCCCTCGGACACTTCGCGAATTCGGTCATCATCCGTCGCAACAACTACGCGATCGACGCCAGAGACCGACTTGGCTGCACGCCAGGACCGTTCGATCAAAGTCATGGAATCGCCCCTCGCGCCGGTCAGAGGAACCAGAGGTTTGCCGGGATAGCGGGTCGAGGCGTAGCGCGCGGGGATGGCAATCAGAACAGACATCAGGCTTCCTTCAGTTCAACACCCGGGGCGTAGGCAATAAAGAACGGATTTGCATAGCCATCCTTGCCATAAACCAACGGAGTATGGTCGTCAAAACGCACAACCCGGCCACCGGCCCCGGCCAGTACTGCATGGCCCGCTGCCGTATCCCATTCCATCGTGCGTCCGACGCGCGGGTAAATATCCGCTTCGCCCGTGGCAACCAGACAGAACTTGAGTGACGAACCCGCGCTTTTGCTGTCCTTCACATGATATTTGTTGATGTAGTCCTCGGTGGCCTGATCCCTGTGGGACTTTGACGCCACAACCAACAGCCCTGAATTGTCCGGTTCAGAGACTGATATGGGCGTCGAAGGACCTGTCACGTTTTTGTCGAAAGCACCTGTTTCCTCGACCGCACGGCCATCAGCCAGCGTGAAGAACATACGACCCCGCGCCGGGGCATAGACGACACCCCGGGTCGGCACTCCGTTTTCGACAAGTGCGATGTTGACGGTAAAATCACCGCGACGGTTGATGAACTCCTTGGTGCCGTCCAGCGGGTCAACAATGAGAAAAGTGTCGCCTTTTTCAGAGTGCGAAGCGGCCTGTTCTTCGGTGACCAGAAGAATATCCGGGAATGCCGCAAGCAACCCTGCCGAAATCAATGCGTCAGCAGCTTCGTCTGCCTCGGTCACAGGGCTGGAGTCGGATTTGACTTTGACATCGAAATCATCCGCCTCGTAGATTTCCATGATCTTGTCGCCTGCCTCCAGAGCCAGTCGCCGGATGACGGGAATAAGCGCGTCGTAGGTCACAAAAAAGCTCCGTTCCTGTGGTTTGTTGATCCAAGCTCGCGATCGACTTATGATGCGGCGGTTACGGAACGGCAAGATATTCATGCCAGTTTAGAGGCGACGAAGCAGAAAAGACCCTTTGAATGTTCTATTTCAAGCGTAACCAAACGCTGCTGGGCAGCGCTTTCACGACGGCTGAGCTGGTGTTCCATGCCACCGTACGAAAGGTGCGCTCGCAACATCCGAATGCGATCGTCGCCATCCTGATCAATGTCCTGCAACTTGTGGTGATGGGAACCACTTTCTACCTGCTCATGTCGCTGATGGGCCGGGGCGGAATTCCAAAGATCAGGGGCGAATTTCTGCTGTATGTTCTGTCCGGCGTGTTCCCCTTCATGCTGCATATCCAGTCAATAGGTGCGATTTCAGGGGTGGGGTCCGCGAACAATCCGATGATGCTCCATTCACCTATGAATGTGATGGTGACGATCCTGTCTGCGGCGCTCGGTATTCTTTACAAGCAATTGCTGGCCATGTTTGTGATCCTGTTCATCTACAGCGTCGCGGTCGCCCCGATCGAGGTGCAGGATCCCGGCGGTGCATTCGCGATGCTGATATTGGCCTGGTTTACCGGATGCGCCGTGGGCTTGGTGTTCATGGCGATGAAACCCTGGTTTCCGACAACCGTGGGAATGCTCACCAGTATCTATCGTCGCCTGAACATGGTGTTTTCGGGAAAGATGTTCGTTGCAAACACACTGGGAGGCGGATTGTTGATGATGTTCGCCTGGAACCCGTTGTTTCATATTATCGACCAGTGTCGGGGCTTCATTTTCCGAAACTATTTTCCGCGAAACACAAGCTGGGAGTACGCATTGTGGGTTGGAATCGCCTTGCTGATGATCGGACTGATGGGTGAGTTTTTTACACGCCAGCATGTTTCACAGAGCTGGAACGCGCGGCGCTAACGTGCGACCCGCAGCGTCAAGTTGATCCGTCCGCCTTTTGGCAACAGCCGGGATGACCCGTATCTGATCCGGTCGACCCCGTGATAGGCCAGCCGTGCCGGGCCGCCCATGATCACCACGTCGCCCGAGCCCAGCCAGATCGACTCGGTTTTGCCGCCACGGGTCGTATTGCCGATCCGGAACAGGGCGTCATCGCCTAAGGAAACCGACAGAACCGGCCAGGAAAAATCTGCTTCGTCCTTGTCCTGATGCAGGCCCATTTTGGCGCCTTCCCCATAGTAGTTGATCAAACAGCAATCCGGTGCGCGCTCGGTGCCGACCAGGTCACGCCAGATATCAAGAATGGCGAGGGGAATTTCAGGCCAGACCCCGCCTTTCGGATGCTCGCCCTGATAGCGATAGCCCGCGTTGTCGGTCACCCATCCCAGATCCCCGGCCGAAGTCATTCGCACCGACATCTCTTTACCCGACGGCGTGACGGGTCGAAACAAGGGCGCAGCTTTCAGAATCGGTCGCAGGGCTGCGATCACCTGTGTCTGAGCGGCGGGATCAAGATAGCCTTTTCTGATTTCGAACTCTCGCAAAATCACCCGCGTCATTCCGGAAACCCCAAACCTTTCCAATTCATTGCCAAAAAAGACATCAAATTCCCGAAAACCTGCGTTCTACGGTGCTTGCAGGCCCCTTGTCTCGCCCTTATATACGCCGGGACGCGCGATGGTAGTGCTGTCGCGCACATCAGATCGGGGGTGGGATGCCATAACGGGTCCGATCCTCGGGACATCGCCTTGAAGAGAAAGGGATTGCAAAAATGGGAAAAGTAATCGGGATTGACCTCGGAACCACAAACTCCTGTGTGGCCATCATGGAAGGCTCGCAGCCAAAGGTCATCGAAAACGCCGAAGGGGCGCGGACCACGCCTTCGATCGTCGCCTTCACCGAAGATGAGCGACTGGTCGGTCAGCCTGCAAAACGTCAGGCGGTCACCAACCCCGACAACACGATCTTTGGCGTCAAGCGTCTGATCGGTCGTCGTGTGGATGATGCAGAAGTCCAGAAGGACAAGAAAATGGTGCCGTACGCCATCGTGGATGGCGGCAACGGTGACGCGTGGGTGGAAGCCCGCGGCGAAAAATACTCCCCAAGCCAGATTTCGGCCTTCACTCTGGGCAAGATGAAGGAAACCGCCGAGAGCTATCTGGGTGAAGAAGTCACGCAAGCGGTCATCACCGTTCCCGCGTATTTCAATGACGCCCAGCGTCAGGCCACCAAAGACGCAGGCAAAATCGCTGGTCTGGAAGTACTGCGGATCATCAACGAACCGACAGCCGCCGCGCTGGCCTATGGCCTGGACAAAGAAGAAACCCAAACCATCGCGGTTTATGACCTTGGTGGTGGTACGTTCGACGTGACCATTCTGGAAATCGACGACGGGCTGTTCGAGGTCAAATCGACCAATGGCGACACCTTCTTGGGTGGTGAAGACTTTGACATGCGCATCGTCAACTACCTGGCGGATGAGTTTAAAAAAGAACACGGTGTCGATCTGTCCAGCGACAAGATGGCCCTGCAGCGTCTGAAAGAAGCCGCTGAAAAAGCCAAGATCGAACTGTCCTCGACCTCGCAGACCGAGATCAACCAGCCGTTCATCTCGATGGGCGCCAACGGTCAGCCGCTGCACATGGTCATGAAACTGACCCGTGCCAAGCTGGAATCGCTGGTCGGCGATCTGATCAAGAAGTCGATGAAACCCTGTCAGGCCGCATTGAAAGACGCCGGTCTGTCGGCGGGCGACATTGATGAGGTTGTTCTGGTCGGCGGTATGACCCGCATGCCGAAGGTGATCGAAGAGGTCACCAAATTCTTCGGTAAAGAACCGCACAAGGGTGTGAACCCGGACGAAGTTGTTGCCATGGGCGCCGCTATTCAGGCCGGCGTTCTGCAAGGCGACGTCAAAGACGTGGTTCTGCTGGACGTAACCCCGCTTTCGCTGGGTATCGAGACGTTGGGTGGCGTGTTCACTCGTCTTATCGACCGTAACACCACGATCCCGACGAAAAAGTCTCAGGTCTTCTCGACCGCCGAGGACAACCAGAACGCTGTGACCATCCGCTGTTTCCAGGGTGAGCGCGAAATGGCTGCGGATAACAAGATCCTGGGTCAGTTCAACCTTGAAGATATCCCGCCCGCACCGCGCGGCATGCCTCAGATCGAGGTGACTTTTGACATCGACGCCAACGGCATTGTCTCGGTTTCGGCCAAGGACAAAGGCACCGGTAAAGAGCAGAAGATCACCATCCAGGCATCGGGTGGTCTGTCAGACGAAGATATCGACAAGATGGTCAAGGACGCCGAAGAGAACGCCGAGGCGGACAAGGAACGCCGCGAGCTGATCGAGGCGAAGAACCAGGCGGAAAGCCTCATCCACTCGACCGAGAAGTCGATGGAAGAGCATGCCGACAAGGTCGACCCGACCACGATCGAAGCCATCGAGCTGGCGATCGCCGCGCTGAAGGACGAGCTGGAAACCGAAAATGCCGACAAGATCAAGTCGGGTATCCAGAACGTCACCGAAGCAGCCATGAAGCTGGGCGAAGCCATCTATAAGGCGCAGGCCGAAGAAGGCGAAGAGGAACCTGCTGCCGCTGACGCCGCACCAGGTGACGATGACATCGTCGACGCCGAGTTCGAAGATCTCGACGACAACAAGCGCGCCTGACCAGTTGCTCGGTTTCCGGCGGACCCATTCAGGGCCCGCCGGAACGGTCTCCACCATGCAGCACGCGTCTCTGAAACCTCCAATTGGCACCTACGCCCTCTCAACTCGGGTGGAAAGATTGCGCCGGTGGTCTGAAGGCATGCCGCGTCAATGGATGTCGTCCGGAATTCGAAGGGTATTGATGGCTTCTCAGCGAGAGCCTTACGATGTTGAGGTGTTCGGCGGGCAGAAATGCCGATTGTACCCTTCAGACAACTGGGCCGAACGTCGAGTCATAACCGGATCGCAATTCTTTGATCTGGATGAGCGTCAATCACTGGCCAAACATATATCGCAGGGCTCTGGTGATTATGTCTTTGTCGACGCTGGTGCGAATGTCGGGCTTTACACCCTGTGGGTCAGATCAGTTGCGCAGAAGTTTGGGCGCAACCTAAGGGCTCTGGCTGTTGAGCCGGATCCGGTCAACAAGGCCCGTCTCGGTACCAATCTGGCTGCCAATCAAGCCAGTGAAGTCACTCATTGCGATAATTCACTGTCTGACAAACCGGGTGAGGTGTGGTTCGAGTCTGCGAATCTCGGTGACAGGGGGCACGCCAAAGTTGCCGAGTCGGGCGATCTGTGCGTTCAGGCGGTTTCGTTGCTGGACGCCATACGCGATGCCGGGCTGACTAGGGTTGATGCGATGAAAATGGATATTGAAGGCCAGGAAATCCGCGTATTGCGCGCTTTTTTTGAAGATGCCCCGCGGGAGATCTGGCCTGAAGTGCTGCTGATAGAAATCAAGCATTCGGACGATGGGCTTGACCAGATCTTGAATAAGGCAGGTTACGTGGCCAGTTTTGCAAACAACACCAACGGCGTGTACAGACTCAATAAAAGCACCGCGTCCGGCGGCACGAAGGAATAACAAATGTCAAAGCGCGACTACTATGAAGTGCTCGGCGTGTCCAAGGGCGCTTCGGCGGACGAGATCAAGAAGGGTTTTCGCAGGAAAGCCAAAGAGCTGCATCCTGACCGCAACAAGGACAACCCGGATGCTGAGGCGCAGTTCAAGGAAGCCAACGAGGCTTATGATGTTCTGCGCGATGCCGAAAAAAAGGCTGCATATGATCGCTTTGGTCATGCTGCTTTTGAAAACGGCATGGGCGGAGGTGGTCGCCCAGGTGGCGGCTTTGGCGGGCAAGGCGATTTCTCCAGCGCATTCTCGGATGTGTTTGACGACCTGTTCGGTGATTTCATGGGTGGTCAACGGGGTGGCGGCGGGCGTCGCGCCGCGCGCGGCTCGGACCTGCGCTTCAACCTGCGTGTGACGCTGGAAGAGGCATTCTCTGGCCTGCAAAAAACCATAAATGTGCCAACGGCTGTGGCGTGTTCATCTTGCGACGGCACCGGGGCCGAAGGTGGCGTTGAGCCCACTTCCTGCCCCACCTGTTCAGGCATGGGGAAAGTACGGGCACAACAGGGCTTCTTTACGGTGGAACGAACCTGCCCGACCTGTTCGGGGCTGGGTCAGATCATCAAGAACCCTTGTAAATCCTGTCAGGGGGCTGGCCGGGTCGAAAAAGACCGTGCTTTGTCGGTGAACATCCCTGCTGGTGTCGAAACCGGAACGCGCATTCGCCTGGCGGGCGAAGGTGAGGCCGGACTGCGTGGTGGTCCTCCGGGCGATCTGTACATTTTCGTGGAAGTATCCGAGCACAAACTGTTCGAACGTGACAGCGTCAATCTCTATTGCCGCGTGCCGGTCAGCATGGCAAAGGCGGCGTTGGGCGGATCGATCGAGGTTCCGACCATCGATGGCGGCCGCGGCCGCGTTCAGATTCCAGCCGGAAGCCAGTCGGGTCGGCAAATGCGCCTGCGCGGAAAAGGCATGCCAGCGCTGCGCGTCGGTGGCGTCGGCGACATGTTCATTGAACTGGCCGTGGAAACCCCGGTCAACCTGACCAGCCGCCAGAAAGAGCTGCTGCGCGAGTTTGATGATCTGGGCGAAGACAACCATCCGGAATCAAAAAGCTTTTTCTCATCCGTCAAATCCTTCTGGGACGGAATGAAAGGCTGAGATCGTGCACTGATGGGGGCTCTTCCCCCGCAGCCTTAGGGCGATTCCCCCGGGATATTGATGGCCAGATGAAGCAAGGGACTCGTTCTTCATCTGGCTAAAAATATCCCGGAGCGCGAGGGGGAGCCTCGCTGGACACTATTATTCTCATAGTGTTTTGGCCTTAGCAGAAAGCTGAAAGTGGCAATACGTCTTGGAAATTGAGTCTTGATTCTGATCCTCGACCCTGAGATTGTCCGCCTCAACCGTTGGGGTGCCCTGTTACAGGGCTGAGAGGCGCAATCGCGTTAACCCATCGAACCTGATCCGGGCAATTCCGGCGTAGGGAACGGTCTCTTGAACACAGACGTTTTCCTTACCCCGTTGCCCAAAGAAGATGGAGCAACGACATGGCGGCAATTGCCCTGACCATAGCAGGATCTGATAGCGGCGGTGGCGCGGGCATTCAGGCCGACCTAAAGGCTATGTCAGCGCTGGGTGTTTTTGGGGCGAGTGTCATCACCGCCGTGACCGCGCAGAACACGCAAGCTGTCACCGCGGTGCATGGGATTCCACTGGACGTAATTGCTGCCCAAATTGAGACGGTTCTGAGTGATCTGGACGTCAAGGCCGTCAAAATCGGCATGCTCGCGACACCTGAGATCATTCATACAGTCGCCAGGGGTTTAGCGGCGTTTGAAGGTCCTGTCGTTCTTGATCCGGTTATGATCGCCAAATCCGGCGATGCCCTGCTGGCGAAAGAGGCGGTCCGGACGCTGCGCGATGTGTTGTTGCCAATGGCGACGGTTCTCACGCCAAATCTGCCTGAGGCGGCGTGTCTGCTGAACACGCAATCGGCGGAAACCCCGGAAGAGATGGCCGAACAGGGCCAAGCGTTGTGCGCCTTGGGTGCGGATGCAGTAGTTATGAAAGGCGGACACGGGTCGGGTGATATCTGCCACGATATGCTGATTGATCCTTCGGGTACCGTGGCCGAGTTTCAGGCCCCGCGTCAGGATACAAAAAACACCCATGGGACAGGGTGTACTTTGTCGTCGTCCATCACTGCCGGTTTGGCCAATGGGCTGGCCCTGAGGGACGCGGTTGCGCAGGCGCATGACTATCTGCAAGGGGCCATCGCGCGCGCGGATGAGTTGAATGTCGGCGCTGGGCACGGCCCGGTGCATCATTTCCACCGGGTTTGGCCCTCGTGACGCTTTGGTCTGTCATAGGAGCAGGGGTTGCCGGTCTTGCCGTTGCCAGCGAACTGGCGTCGCGCGGTGCGAAAGTGCAGATATTCGACCCCGGCGGGCCACCGGGCCCGCATGGCTGTTCGTGGTGGGCCGGGGGAATGCTGGCACCGTGGTGCGAATATGAAAACGCGGAAGAACCGGTGCTGCGCCTGGGGCAGTCTGCGATCGAATGGTGGGCTCAACGCACCAAGGTGACCCAGCGGGGAACGCTTGTTGTCGCGAGCGCCCGTGATGTGCCGGACCTGCACCGCTTCGCGCGTCGAACAAAAGAGTTCACAATGGTCAAACGGGCAAAAATATCCGAATTAGAGCCTGATCTGGCGAGGTTTGGCCAGGGCCTGTTCTTCGAACACGAAGCCCATGTCGATCCGCGCCAGGCGCTGCGCGATCTGCATCGTCAATTGCTAAGCCAGGGCGTGGAGCTCCACCGGAAACTGGCACCTGCCCAGTTGGAAAATGCCATTGACTGCCGTGGTCTTCACGCGCGCGAATACCTGCATGATCTACGCGGCGTGAAGGGCGAGATGTTGGTTATTCGATGCCCTGACGTGGAACTGACACGCCCGGTTCGATTGCTGCACCCGCGGATGCCGCTCTATATCGTTCCGCGCGGCGACGGCGTCTATATGTTGGGTGCGACCATGATCGAATCCGAGGATAGCGGTCGCATCACCGCCCGCTCGATGCTGGAACTGCTCAGCGCAGCCTATGCCGTGAACCCGGCTTTTGGCGAAGCTGAAGTTTTGGAGATAGGCGTCGATCTGCGCCCCGCCTTCCCTGACAACTTGCCGCGTATCCGACGTTTGGGCCGGACGATCTATGCCAACGGGCTCTATCGCCACGGGTATCTGCTGGCACCGGCACTGGCGCGGGGCGTTGCGGATCTGGCGCTGGACAACACACATTCGGAGATGGTCGATGAAGATCGTGCTTAACGGCGAGGCGCGCGAGGTGCACGCCGAAACCCTGTCGGAATTGTTGGAAGAATGCGGTTTCTCGGGTCGTGTGGCGACCGCCGTGAACGAAGATTTCGTGCCCTCAAGCCTGCGCATCGCTCACAAACTGGCTGAAGGCGACCGGGTTGAAGTTGTCGCTCCGATGCAGGGGGGTTGAAGATGAAGACGTTTTACGACACTGAACTGCCCAACCCGCTGATGCTGGGCACGGCGCAATATCCAAGCCCGGCCATTCTGGAAAACGCCTTCCGCGAAAGCGGCGCAGGCGTTGCGACGGTTTCCCTTCGGCGCGAAGCGGGTGCGGGCCAGACCTTTTGGAACATGATCCGCGACTTGGGTGTACGCATCCTGCCCAACACCGCCGGTTGCCATACGGTGAAAGAGGCCGTGACGACCGCCCATATGGCCCGCGAAGTGTTTGAGACCCGATGGATCAAGCTGGAACTCATCGGACACACGGACAGCCTGCAACCAGACGTCTTCCAACTGGTCGAAGCCGCGCGCATTCTGACCGAGGACGGGTTTCAGGTTTTTCCATACACCACCGATGACCTGATCGTGGGGGAACGCCTGCTTGAAGCGGGGTGCGAGGTGCTGATGCCCTGGGGTGCGCCTATCGGGTCCGGGCGTGGTTTGAACAACGAATATGCCCTACGCGCGATGCGGGCCGAGTTTTCTGACATACCCCTGGTCGTGGATGCCGGTATCGGCTTGCCCAGCCACGCGGCCCACGCGATGGAACTGGGCTATGACGCGGTTCTGCTCAACACCGCTGTGGCCCGCGCCGGAGATCCTGTTCTGATGGCCAGAGCGATGGCGCAGGCAACCCTTGCCGGGCAGTTGGCCCATCAGGCAGACCCGATCGAGGCGCGCGATATGGCTGAACCTTCCACTCCGGTTGTTGGAAAGGCATTCCTGTCATGACGCTGGACCGTTTCTATCCAATCTTTGATCACTCGGACTGGCTGCGGCGGATGCTGCCGCTGGGCGTGAAACTGGTGCAGCTGCGCGTCAAGGATCAGCCAGACGATGTGGTGCGCGACCAGATTGCAGTCTCCCGCGATCTGTGCCGCGACCATGGGGCGGTTCTGGTTATCAATGACTATTGGCAGCACGCGATCGATCTGGGTTGCGATTGGATTCATCTGGGACAGGAAGATCTGAACGATGCAGACCTGAAAGCCATTCGAAAAGCGGGTCTGAAACTGGGTGTTTCCACCCATGACGATGATGAGCTTGAGCGTGTACTGGCCATGGATCCCGACTACGTGGCCCTGGGTCCAGTCTACCCCACCATTCTGAAAAAGATGAAATGGCATCAGCAGGGCCTGCCCCGCGTAACGGAATGGAAGGCGCGGGTCGGTGGTATTCCTTTGGTTGGTATTGGTGGGATGAGTGTTGAGCGCGCGGCAGGTGTGCTGGAGGCCGGGGCGGACATTGTCTCGGCGGTCACGGACATCACACTGAATGCCGACCCCGAAGCCCGGCTGCGCGCGTGGATTGAGGTCACACGATGAGCCGATATGCCCGCCAGACGCTTCTGCCCGAAGTTGGGGCGCAAGGGCAGGCACGACTGTCAGCGGCCCGTGTTCTGGTCGTCGGTGCGGGCGGTCTTGCTGCACCGGTTCTGCCGCTTTTGGCGGGGGCCGGGGTCGGACAAGTAACGATACTGGATGGTGACACCGTCGATCTGTCGAACCTGCACCGTCAAACGTTTTTCTCCGAGGCCGATTGCGGGCAATCCAAGGCGGAAACCGCCGCCGCCCGTTGTCGCGCGCTGAATGGTGAAACTGATGTCACAGGTTTGAATCAGGTTCTGACTGGCGAGAACGCGCCTGAAATGGTCTCGCGAGCTGATATCATTCTGGATTGCGCTGACAGCTACGCGGCCAGCTACATCCTGTCGGATACTTGTCTGGCGCAAGGCAAGCCTTTGATCAGTGCCTCGGTTCTGGGGCTTTCGGGTTATGTGGGTGGGTTCTGCGGTGGGGGCCCGTCCCTGCGCGCTGTCTTTCCAGATGCGCCGGACAGTGGCGCCAGCTGCGCCACTGCGGGGGTTCTGGGCCCCGTGGTTGGCGTGATCGGGGCGATTCAAGCGCAGATGGCGCTTAACGTGATCCTTGGGCTTGATCCCGCGCCCCTTGGGCAGTTGGTTCAATATGACGCAAGAACCCTGCGCAGCACTGGGTTTCGCTTTGATGATGCACCCGAGCCCGACAGCTGCTTTCGCTTTCTGTCCACAAGCCAGCTGAAGGACACGGATCAAATAATCGAGCTACGCAGTTCGCAGGAAGCGCCCGTACCCACCCATTCGAACGCGACGCGCATATCACCGGATAACTTACACGAAATAGACCCTAACAAGGGAAAACGGCTGGTGATTTGCTGTGCCACCGGTCTGCGTGCATGGCGCGCCGCCGAACAGATTCAACCAGATTGGCCGGGCGAGATTGTCCTCGTCGCGGCTTCAACCTCGTGAAGAAAAAGGAAACGCGAGACATGAAAAAGCTGATGACAGCCATCGCCCTTCTGGCCGCCGCGCCAGCATGGGCCGAAGACCAGATGACCGTCCTGCTGGACTGGTTCATCAACCCTGACCATGGTCCCATCATCGTGGCGCAGGAAAACGGCTATTTTGCCGAACAGGGGCTTGAGGTCGAGATCGTTCCGCCCGCCGACCCGTCCGCCCCGCCACGCTTGGTGGCTGCCGGTCAGGCTGATCTGGCAGTGTCTTACCAACCGCAATTGCACCTGCAGATTCACGAGGGTTTGCCCTTGAAGCGCGTTGGAACACTGGTCGCAACACCACTGAACTGTCTTCTGGTGCTGGAAGACGGGCCAATCAAGTCGCCGGCCGACCTCAAGGGTAAAAAAATCGGGTTCTCGGTTGCAGGGGTGGAAGAAGCCATCCTTGGTACCGTTCTGGGCAAATATGGTGTTGCTCTGGACGATGTTGAACTGATCAACGTCAACTTTTCCCTCTCGCCGTCGCTGATGACCGGTCAGGTGGATGCGGTCATTGGCGCATATCGCAACTTCGAGCTGAACCAGATGGATATCGAAGGTCGTCCCGGCACCTGCTTCTACATCGAGGAAGAGGGCGTTCCGTCTTATGACGAACTGATCTATGTCGCCAACCCGGATACGATGGACAAGGACAAGATTGCCAGGTTCCTCGCCGCGACAGAAAAAGCGACTCAATATATCGTCAACAATCCGGAGAAAAGCTGGGAGATCTTTGCGGCCACCTCGCCCGAACTTCAGGACGAGCTGAATGCCCGCGCCTGGGTTGATACACTGCCGCGCTTTGCACTGCGTCCGGCAGGTTTTGAGGCCGGTCGTTATGCTCGGTTCGAAACCTTCCTGAACGAAAGCGGGATGATCGACAGCGTCCTTCCGGTCAGTGACATCACCATCGACGTGACCGCGCAATGAGCAACTATGGCAAAGCCTTTGCGCTGATGCGTGATGCTGCGGCGGGGCCGTGGCGGGATTATACCGGCCACGCCTTCGTGGAGGGCATGAAAGATGGAACGCTGCCGCGCGAGGCGTTTCTGCACTACCTGCGGCAGGATTATGTGTTCCTTATCCACTTCAGCCGCGCGTGGGCCCTGGCGGTGGTGAAATCGGAAACGCATGAAGAAATGCTTGCCGCATCGCGAACCGTGAACGGTTTGATCAGCGAAGAGATGAAACTGCATATCGGTATCTGCGCGGCAGAAGGCATCTCGCAGGCTGAGCTGTTTGCCACACCGGAGCGTCACGAGAATCTGGCCTATACCCGTTTTGTCCTGGAAGCAGGCTACAGCGGAGACCTTCTGGATCTGCTGGCGGCGCTTGTTCCTTGCGTCATGGGATATGGTGAGATCGGTACGCGTCTGTCCGCTGAAGAAACTTCGGGGACATATCGCGGCTGGATCGACACTTATGCTGGCGAAGACTACCAAGACGCATGTGCGGCGGTCGGCGAGTTGCTGGATCAGGCTCTAACAAGACGCATTGGGGCAGATTTTCAGGATTCGCCACGCTGGGATCGACTGTGCCAGACCTTCCGCAAGGCGACAGAGCTTGAGGTTGACTTCTGGCAGATGGGTTTGACTCCATGACCCCTGCGCCCGATCTGACCATCAGCGGTACCGCCACGATCGACGGCGCGACCCTGTTTGCGCCGCTGTCCCTGACCCTTGGGGCCGCGGCGTGGACGTGCCTGCTGGGCGGTTCGGGCGTGGGAAAAACCACAATTCTGCGGTTGATTGCCGGGCTCGAGACCGGGGCGGTTTTTGCTGGTCGAATCACGGCCAGTGATGGCTTTCCGGTATCTGGGCGTGTCTCATACATGGCTCAGGACGATCTTCTGTTACCCTGGGCAACCGTTGCGCAGAATGTCTCTCTGGGCGCGCGTTTGCGTGGTGAAACCGTTGATCTTGATCGACGCGACCGCCTTATCGAACGTATGCGGCTGCAGGATCACATGAACAAGAAGCCCAACGCGTTGTCCGGTGGGCAACGCCAGCGTGTCGCTTTGGCCCGGACCTTGATGGAAGATCGCCCCGTTGTTTTGCTGGACGAGCCCTTTTCGGCGCTTGATGCCCGCACCCGCGCTGACATGCAGGAACTGGCCGCCGAAGCTTTGAACGGCCGCACCGTCCTTCTTGTGACACATGATCCGGCGGAAGCTGCGCGTTTGGGGCAATCCATCGTAGTGATGACGGAACACGGATTGACGCCCTGCGACCCGCCGCACGCCCCGGTCCCGCGCAGCGTGGACGACTTGGAGACATTGGAAACCCAAGGTGCCTTGCTGCGTCTTCTCCGTGAGGGCGCGGCATGAAGCATTTTTCTGCATTGGCCGCAACTTTGTTTGCTTTGTTGATCTGGCAGGGCATCGTGACCCTGACCGGATTGCCAAAATTCATCCTGCCTGGGCCTGCCGTGGTGGCCGAGACCTGGTGGCAGAACCGCTGGGTGATAGCGGAACATACCTGGATCACGGCGATCGAAGTGGTTATCGGTATGGCGTGCGGGACGCTGCTGGGTGTCGTCACCGCGTTGCAGTTGGCAAACTCTCGGGCGGCGCGGGTGCTGGTACAGCCGATGCTCGTGTTTACGCAGGCTCTGCCGGTTTTCGCATTGGCTCCGTTGCTGACACTGTGGCTGGGCTACGGGCTCTGGTCCAAGGTCGCCATGGCAGTGCTGATCATCTATTTCCCGATCACCTCGTCTTTCTTCGACGGGCTTATGCGCACCCCTTCGGGGTATCTGGATCTGGCCCGAACGATGCAGGCCAGCAAGCGCGCCGTATTGTGGCATATCCGTATTCCGGCTGCTCTGCCGTCGCTGGCGTCGGGGATGCGGCTGGCGGCGGTGTATGCACCGATTGGGGCAGTGATCGGTGAATGGGTCGGCTCGTCGCAGGGGCTGGGCTATCTGATGCTGCTGGCCAATGGGCGGGCCAAGACCGATCTCATGTTTGCCGCGATGTTGACGCTGGGTGTGTTCTCGATCCTTCTGCACATGATTGTCCGCCGGGCCACGGCACGCATGGCAGGTGAGATGCGTTAACCAATCAGAAACCTATTCTGGGTCAGGGTGAGGTTATGACACAGGACGCCTTTGCCGAAGCCCCGATGCTGTTTGATACGGACGAAGCGCCGGCGCAGCCGCTGCCCTCTGGTCGTTTACCCTCCTACATTAAAGACCACCGCAGGCGACTGCGTGAACGGTTCATCGCGGGTGGGTCGGCCGCAATGCCGGATTATGAGCTGCTGGAGCTGGTCTTGTTCCGGTCCATTCCCCGGCAGGATGTGAAGCCACTGGCACGGGCGTTGATGGATACCTTTGGTGATTTCAATCGTGTCCTGACCGCGCCCGAGGAACGGCTGCGTCAGATCAAGGGCGTTGGGGATACTATAATCACAGACCTGAAGATCCTTGAGGCCTGTGCCCACCGGATGGCCCGCGCCCGAGTGATGCAGCGGCATGTGATCTCGGGCTGGGACGCGCTGCTGGATTACTGTCACACCACGATGGCGCATCGTGAGATCGAACAGTTCCGCGTGTTCTATCTGGATCGCAAGAACGTAATGATCGCGGATGAGGAACAGGCCAAGGGCACTGTGGATCATGTGCCGGTGTACCCGCGCGAGGTCGCGAAAAGGGCGCTCGAGCTGAATGCCTCGGCCCTGATTCTGGTGCACAACCACCCGTCGGGTGATCCGACGCCCTCGCAATCGGATATCGACATGACCAACCGTATTCAGGATGCCTGTTCGGCGTTGGGCCTGACCCTGCACGACCACCTAATCATAGGAAAATCGACCGAGTTGAGCTTTCGTGCGGAAGGGCATCTGTAACGTCTACTGCACCCAGATCTCGACCCGGCGGTTGACCTTGCGCCCCCATTCGGTGTCGTCACAGGCCATCGGCATTGCTTCGCCAAATCCTTCGGTGGATACCTCGATACTGTCTGATATTGATGTCTCAGCTGCGGCCAGAACCGCGTTTCGCACGGTTTGCGCACGCCGCAGGGCAATGCGGGCGTTGGCGGCGGCCCCACCATCCCCGTCGCTGAAGCCAGCAAACACCAGCTTGCGTGCGTTCAGTGTTCCGGCATCAAGCATATGCGCCAACTGCTGAATGTTGGAGCGTGACTGTGCGTCCGGGCGGGACGACCCCGGCTCGAACCGGACCGATAGGGACAGGCGCGACAGGGGACGCAGTGTTTTGATCATGCGCTGAAGCTCGTCCAGCCCAACCTCTGGCCCTCCGGTGGCGATGGCGTTGGCCAGCCGGCCGCCTTGTACGCCAATCGGCAAGATTTCGGGCGATTGATCCACGTAACCTGCGTCACGAATGGCCATCTGGGCACCGGGGCTTAGGCTATAGGCCAGAAACTGTCGCGCGATCCGCGGCAGGCGGCGTTCGGGCAGATATAGGAACATCGGCAGATTCAGCGGATAATCCTCAGTCTTGATCGATTGACGGGTTGCTGCCAGCGGATGCCCACAACCTCCGGTCAGCGGCAGGGCTCGGACGTTGTCGGCTGTCGCCTTGCTGGCGATTCCGATGGAAAACGGATCTTTGGCCACAGCCCTGATCAGATCGCGTGCGCGCGCATGGCGGATCGCACTTTCAGACATTTCCACACCGGCCGTTTTCAGGACCTGATCCTCGACGGCCTGCGCCAGCCCTGATCCCGGATCCGGCACATGCAAGGCGATCGGTGCATCCGGCCCGCCCAGGTCCACCCAGTTCTTCACTTCACCTGACAGAATGCGCGCCAAATCGGCCAGCGAAATCTGACGCATCACACTATCGGGTGCCACCACCGGAACCATGGCGTCCAATGCAACAACCCTGGATCGTCGGGCCCGTTTCAGATCACCCAGCCCTGCGGATTCTGCTGCATCCCGTTCCACCTCGCGTACTTCGCGCAGGGCCATCACGATATCTGTCTGATCCTCGATCAGCTTGGCAAACCCGCGATCCGTGGTCCCGACGTCAAAGTAGAACCGCGCCAGCGGGGCCTGACGGCCTGCCTGAAAAAGCTCATAGACGAAGGTGTCCGAATCCACGCGGGCAGGCGTTGCGGTCAGGTCTTCCTGCCGCGCAAACCCGATGATCAGCGCGGGCAAGACCGTTTCGGCCATTACCGATGATCCGGAAAACCGCAACTCGGCTACGAAATCCGTCAGGCTGGGGCACGCAGGTCCGTCGCATGTGACGCCCGAACCATCAACGGTCAACTCACCGAACTGCGTGTCAACGCGGTAGAATTCGCCGTCAAAGCCCAGCAGGTTGCCTGTTACTTCGACCTTGCCGTCATGAGACGTCAGCGTGATGTCCTGCGCCACGGCACAGGTCGCACTTGCAACGAAAAACAGCGCGGTCACCGCCGCACGAAAGAAAGTCATAAGAGAGCCGAGCCTGCCTGCGGATTACTTTGCCGCAATTGTCAGGTCTGAGAGCAGATTATTCAACACCAGAAACTCACCGGCTTGTGAACAATCAGGCAGGGTCAGGGACATGTCGCGCGACCGCAGGCGGCGATCCGAAAGAAGTTCCAGCGCCTGCACATTCAACGTGTGCCCGCAATTGGCTTCGGTCACTTCAGCTTCGACTGTCAGGTCGATGGTGCCGGACCGATCCGTTGTGCCTGCCGGAAAGGAATACACTTGGACATTCTTGGTATCACCCAGACCCGCCTGGCCCAGGCGCAGAACTTCTCCTGCGCCTTTTGCCGATGCATCATCCCATACATGGCCGCTGCTGCCATAGCTTGCCCCAAATTCCAGCGCGTGAATCTGCAACTCAGTATCACCCTGCCATTGTAGGGCGACGCGGTCATATTCGGCAATATCGGTAACGTGAGTGGTGGCGACAGTGCCCGCTTCATTTTCAAATGAAATCAGAAAAATCGCATATTCCGAAAGTGCCGGGATCGTCATGTCCAGAGCACCGGATTCGTTGGTTTTCTGGCTGACCGTCAGGCCGCTATGGTGGACTTCAACCCGCTCGTTCTTGTGGCACGGCGCTTTGAGGGACAGGCGCGCCATCGCGCCGGGAACTGCAACAGCGCGTGCACTTATACTGCAATCAGAAGGCCTGGAAGGCGCCGGAACTGCACGGGATACAGGCGTGGCGTTGCCCGGAATCGCGTCAGAGACAGTAGCCGAAGTCTGTACGATACCATCCAGCCCCGACAGAACCGAAGACTGCTCGGATGCCGACGCGACGTCGACCCCTTGCTGCGCACCGGCAGGCTGCGCAGGTGATCCGTTTTGCATCAGGTAGCCAATGCCCAATGCACAAGCGACCGTTCCGCACATGGTTACGTAGTTTCGAACTACAAACAAGACACCCTCCCCAGTTGAAGGAGCAAATCGCACTTTCGCCACGAATCGCGGCCAATTTGTGGCCGCGAGACGAACACATTGTGGATTTGACGGGTGACGTTAGGTCAGGCGGCCATGGCAGTGTTTGAACTTCTTGCCTGACCCGCAGGGACATGGGTCATTGCGGGATGGGTTGCCCCAGCTAGAGGGATCGTTTTCGTCGAAGCCCGGCAGCGCGTCACCGGAAGCCGCAGCTTCGGCTTTTGCTTCGGCCTGATTCGTGGCTTTGTCCACAGCCTGCTGCGCCTGAGCCTGCTGCCCGGCCATCTGTGCCAGCATTTCTTTCTGTTCTTCCTCGGTCAGCGGGCGCACGCGCGACAATTGCTGTGTCACGGTTTCGCGTAGGGAATCCAGCATACTTTCGAACAGTTGGAAGCTTTCGTTCTTGTATTCGTTCAGCGGATCGCGCTGGGCGTACCCGCGGAAGCCGACGACCGAACGCAGGTGTTCCAGTGTCAGCAGGTGTTCGCGCCACTTGCTGTCAATGGTCTGCAGCAGAACCTGCTTCTCGATGTTGCGCATGTTTTCAGGGCCAAAGGCGACGGCCTTCTGGGCCATCATCTCATCGGCGGCCTTGATCAGACGCTCGCGCACTTGCTCGTCATCCACGCCTTCCTCGGCCGCCCAGTCCTGTACCGGGGCGTCGATGGACAGCTTGTCCTTGATCGCCTCGTGCAGACCCTCCGTATCCCACTGATCGGCATAGGATTTCGGCGGCATGTATTCGTCAATCAGGTCGTCGATCACCTGTTCTCGCATATCCGAGACGATCTCGGACAGGTCGTTCGCCGACATGATTTCGCGGCGCTGGCTGAAGATCACCTTCCGCTGGTCGTTCATCACGTCGTCAAACTTGAGAACGTTCTTGCGCATATCAAAGTTGCGGCCTTCGACCTTGGATTGTGCGCGTTCCAGCGACTTGTTCACCCAAGGGTGGACGATCGCCTCGCCTTCTTTCATGCCTAGCGTGGTCAGGACCTTGTCCAGCCGTTCCGAGCCAAAGATGCGCATCAGGTCATCCTCGAGGCTCAGGTAGAATACCGTGCGACCCGGGTCGCCCTGACGGCCCGAACGACCCCGAAGCTGGTTGTCGATGCGGCGGCTTTCGTGGCGTTCAGACGCAATGACGTAAAGGCCACCAGCAGCCAGCACCTTTTCTTTTTCCTCGGCGTGGCGTGCTTCTTCTGTGGCCCGCAGCTCGGACGGGTCAGCGTCAGGATTTTCGGCAAGCGCTTTCAGCACCTTCATCTCGACATTGCCGCCAAGCTGAATGTCGGTGCCGCGACCGGCCATGTTGGTGGCGATGGTTACCGCACCCAGACGACCGGCATCAGCGACGATCTCAGCCTCTTGTTCATGCTGACGGGCGTTCAGAACGTTGTGCTCGATTCCTTCCTTCGCCAGCATCTGGCTCAGCAGTTCGGATTTTTCGATCGACGTGGTCCCCAGCAGAACAGGCTGGCCCTTTTCCTGTGCCTTTTTTGTCTGGGCGATCATCGCATTGTATTTTTCGGCGGCTGTACGATAGACCTGATCATCTTCGTCGATACGGGCAATCGGCAGGTTGGTCGGAACTTCGACCACGCCCAGACCGTAAATCTCGGCAAATTCTTCGGCTTCGGTCAGCGCGGTGCCGGTCATGCCGCTCAGTTTGTCGTACAGGCGGAAATAGTTCTGGAATGTCACGCTGGCCAATGTGACATTTTCCGGCTGGATCTGAACCTTTTCCTTGGCTTCGATCGCCTGATGCAGACCTTCGGACAGGCGACGGCCCGGCATCATGCGGCCGGTGAATTCATCGATCAGAACAACATTGCCGTCGCGCACAATGTAATCCTTGTCGCGCTGGAACAGCTTGTGTGCTCGCAGCGCCTGATTGACGTGATGCACGACGGTGGTGCTTTCCGGGTCATACAGGGAATGGCCTTCGGGAATCAGGCCTGCCTGAAGCAGTTGGCCCTCGAGAAACTCGTTGCCTTCATCGGTGAAGGTCACATTGCGCGATTTTTCGTCCAGGGTGTAGTGATCTTCGCTCAGCGTCGGGATCAAGGCATCAATGGCGGTGTACAGGTCCGAACGGTCCTGCGCAGGACCCGAGATGATCAGCGGCGTCCGCGCTTCATCGATCAGGATCGAGTCGACCTCGTCCACAATCGCAAAGTTGTGATGCTTCTGGTAAACCTGCTCCAGATCCGCCTTCATGTTGTCGCGCAGATAGTCGAAGCCCAGCTCATTGTTGGTGGCATATGTGATGTCACAGGAATACGCGGCCAGTTTTTCCGCGTCGGACTGGCCCGACCAGATCACGCCGGTGGTCATGCCCACGGCAGCAAAAACCTTGCCCATCCATTCCGCGTCACGCTTGGCCAGGTATTCGTTCACCGTGACGACGTGCACGCCCTTGCCGGTCAGCGCATTCAGATAAGCCGGGAAGGTGGCGACCAGTGTCTTGCCCTCGCCCGTCTTCATTTCCGAGATGTTGCCCTGATGCAGGAAAATGCCGCCCATCAGCTGCACATCAAAGGCCCTCAGTCCAAGCGCGCGTTTGGCGCCCTCGCGCACGTTGGCAAAAGCCTCGGGCAGCAGGTCGTCCAGGCTTTCACCATCCAGTGCGCGCTTACGCAGTTCTTCAGTCTTGTCGATCAGGTCCTGATCCGACAGCTTTTCAAACTCTGGTTCCAGTGCGTTGATCTTTTCGACCAGCGGGCGGGTCGCCTTGATCTTGCGGTCGTTCGGTGTTCCGAACACCTTTTTGGCGAGCGTTCCGAGTCCCAGCATGTTCACTCCAGCGGATCTGTTCTTTTCGTGGTTGCGACAGGCTTGCCCACCTTGCGCGCAACCCATAGATACGGGGGGTGAAAGGCGGCCCTGTCCAAGGCTACGAAGCGATGTAAGCGGCAGGTTCCAGAGTGTCAACGCTGCGCCCTGTCGCGGCAAGAAAATAGGATGATTCAATGCCCAAAGGCCTCACTTTTCTGCCATCGCTGGCCCTCGCTGCCGTGATGGCCCTGCCTCTGGCCGCCGAAACCAAGCCGGATGCGTCAACCATAGTTGCTCGAGTAAACGGGGATGAGATCACACTGGGCCACGTGATCGCCACCGTCGCGTCTCTACCGGCGCAATACCAGCAAGCGGAAGATGATGTTCTGTTCGATTTCGTTCTGGAACAGCTGATCCAGCAGCAATTGCTGGGACAGCAACAGGAAGGTTTGAACAAGCAGAACGCGCTGACACTCGACAATGAAAAGCGGTCGCTTCAGGCGGTTCAGACAGTCGCAGCCCTGACCAACGATGTTGTTACGGACGAAGCCATTCAGGCCGCTTATGACGCGCGCTTCAATGAATTTGCGGGTGAAGACGAATTCGACGCCAGCCATATTCTGGTTGAAACGGAAGAAGAAGCCAAAGCGCTCAAGGCACAGCTTGATGATGGTGCCGACTTTGCGGAACTCGCACGCGAGAACTCGACCGGTCCGTCCGGCCCGAATGGTGGTGCGCTTGGATGGTTCGGAAAAGGCCAGATGGTACCCGAATTCGAGGAAGCAGTGATCGCGCTTGAAAAAGGACAGGTGTCGGAACCGGTGCAAACTCAATTTGGCTGGCATCTGGTCAAGCTGAACGACAAGCGCAAAACCGAGGCACCCGAACTGGACGCGGTGCGCGATGAGTTGGCTCAGTCCATACAACAGGATGCCATTCAGGCGCGGATCGACGAGTTGACGCAGCAGGCACAGATCGAACGCCCCGTAATCGAAGGCGCGGGCCCCGAGATCATGCGCCAACTGGACCTGATTCAGGAGTAAAGACCCGTGGCCACGATCACCAAGGTTTCGCCGCTGGCGCCCGCGTCTTTCCCTGAACTGCCCGCGATCGATGGTGTGCGCTTCGCCACCGTCGAAGCGGGCGTGCGCTATCAGGGCCGTACAGATGTCATGCTGGCGGTTCTTGATCCGGGCACGTCAGTGGCGGGTGTCTTCACCCGCTCGACCACGCGGGCCGCGCCGGTTCTGGATTGTCAGGAGAAAATAGGTGGCCCCAACGATGGACCGGCGGCGATCCTTGTAAACTCGGGCAATGCCAACGCGTTCACTGGCCATTTTGGTCAAACTTCCGTGGCCGAGGTGACGCAGGCCGTTTCAAAAGCAACAGGCGTTACGGTCGAGCGGGTCTTTACCTCGTCCACCGGTGTCATCGGCGAACCGCTGCCACATGACCGTATCGTGGTTCAGCTTGAGGCGTTGAAATCCGGCCTCAGCCGCCATGCTATCGAAGATGCCGCACGGGCGATCATGACAACTGACACGTTCCCGAAAGGGGCGAGCGCACAGGTCGAAATTGACGGCAATACAGTCTCTATTGCAGGAATTGCGAAGGGGTCTGGCATGATCGCACCGGACATGGCGACGATGCTGGTCTATATCTTCACTGACGCACGGGTTGAGCAACCCGCGTTGCAGGAAATGCTGAGCGCACAGACAGACCGCACCTTCAACTGCATCACTGTGGACAGCGACACCTCGACTTCAGACAGCCTGTTGCTGTGTGCGACCGGATCTTCGGGCGTTGATGCCACCGGCAATTCCGCCTTCGCGGAGGCATTGGAAACGGTGATGCTGGACCTTGCGCAACAAGTGGTGCGCGACGGGGAAGGCGCCACCAAATTCGTGGAAATCCGTGTGACCGGCGCCGCTTCGGATTCGGATGCCAAAGTACATGGTCTGGCCATCGCCAACTCTCCGCTGGTCAAAACGGCCATTGCCGGGGAAGACCCGAATTGGGGCCGCATTGTCATGGCCATTGGCAAATCCGGTGCCGCCGCCGACCGCGACCTGCTAAGTATTTCCTTCGGTGATATTCTAGTTGCCGAAAAGGGCTGGGTCAGTCCGGACTACCGCGAGGATGAAGCAGCCGCCTATATGAAAGGTCAGGATCTGGTGATCGCGGTTGATCTGGGACTGGGCGTAGGCAAGTCCACCGTTTGGGCCTGTGACCTGACCCACGGCTATATTGAGATCAACGCGGATTATCGCTCGTGAAAACTGTATTAGTGTCTGCCGTTGCCCTGATCGACATTGAGGGCCGGGTGCTACTGGCCCAACGACCCGAGGGCAAATCTATGGCCGGTCTCTGGGAATTCCCCGGTGGCAAGATCGAACCAGGCGAAACCCCCGAGGCCGCTCTGATCCGCGAATTGCACGAAGAGCTGGGCATCGACACCTGGGCCTCGTGCCTCGCCCCGCTGACTTTTGCCAGCCACAGCTATGACGATTTTCACCTGCTGATGCCGCTGTTTGCTTGTCGCAAGTGGGACGGCATTCCGCAGTCCAAGGAAGGGCAGGCGCTGAAATGGGCGCGTGCAAATGAGTTGCGGAATTACCCTATGCCAGCCGCGGATGTGCCGCTGATCCCGATTTTACGGGATTGGTTGTAAGGATGAGACAAACAAGCAAACGATACAGTACTTAAGTGGAAGAAGTTTGTATCTTAATGATCGTTAGTCGTAGATTTTGGAGCATTTAACTTGTTTGATTCCTAGGTATTACGCTCCTTACGCCATCGGAATCCGTAGTAAAGCGCCTGAATGGGAAAGCCGATAAAGGCACAGGCAATGACTACATGACCCCGACCGCGCGGCCACTGTACAATGCTGTCGTACCAGATTGTGCAGGCGACCATAGCAATTGCCCCGAAAACTATTGAGCGCAATGTCTTCTGCTTACAGGACAGATGCTTCCAACCAAGCTGCATGTTCGAGTTACCTTCTTATCCAAATCTAAATTTTGCAGCGGTGCCCGCAGCCGTTTGGCCTGCACAGACTGACCAGTTACGCAGCTTGTACAGCTCGAATGGCCACCTCCCCACCCCTGTTACAATTCGTAAGAATTGAGAAAACATCAGGAAAAAGTTGACGCTGATCTTTCCTGCGTCCCTTATCGGGGCGTTGGCGTCCGGGGTTGATCCCTGGTCCGCCGTTTCCGGCCCAGAGGAGGGGTCGGATGGGGAGGAGAAAGAGATTGGCTCAGACGCAGTCGGGCGCTGAAGGGATACACTCTCTTCCGGCGCTGCTACACCGCAATGCGGCCCAGTTCGGGGACGCCCCGGCCTACCGGGAAAAGGAATTTGGGATCTGGCAATGCTGGACCTGGGCCGAAGCGGCCAGGGAAATCCGCGCCATCGCGCTGGGGTTCTTGGAGCTTGGCGTTGGAAAGGGCGACCACATCGCCGTGATCGGGCGCAACCGTCCGGCACATTACTGGTCAATGGTTGCGGCGCAGATGGTCGGTGCCATTCCGGTCCCTCTCTATCAGGACGCGGTTGCCGAAGAGATGGCCTATGTGCTGGAGCATTGCGGTGCGAAATATGTCGTCTGCGGCGATCAGGAGCAGGTCGACAAGGTCATCGAGATTCAGGAAAACCTGCATCAGGTCAAACACATCCTCTATACCGACAAGCGGGGGATGCGGAAATACGACCACAGCCAGATGAATGCCCTTGACGACATCAAGGCCGAAGGCAGCGCCGGTCATGCGCGGTTTGACGCGGAACTGGATAAGCGCATCGGTGAGCTCACCTATGACGACACCTGCGTGATGCTCTATACCTCGGGCACCACGGGCAAGCCCAAGGGTGTGGTGCTGTCGAACCGCAACGTGATCGAAAGTGCCAAGAACTCGGCCGAATTTGATCATCTGACCCGGAATGAAGACATCCTGTCATACCTGCCGATGGCCTGGGTTGGTGATTTCATCTTTTCCATCGGTCAGGCTTATTGGTGCGGCTTCTGCGTGAACTGTCCTGAAAGCGCCGACACGATGATGACCGATCTGCGCGAGATCGGGCCGACCTATTTCTTCGCCCCACCACGTGTGTTCGAGACCCAACTGACCAATGTGATGATCCGGATGGAAGATGCCAGCAAGCTCAAGCAGCGCATGTTCCACTACTTCATGGCGCATGCCAAGAAGGTCGGCGGTCGGTTGCTGGATGGCAAGCCGGTGAGCTTGGGTGACAAGTTGAAATACGCACTGGGCAATCTGCTGGTATACGGGCCGCTCAAAGACACGCTGGGGTACGGGCGCTTCCGGGTGGGCTATACGGCGGGTGAGGCGATTGGGCCCGAGATTTTTGATTTCTATCGCTCTTTAGGCATCAACCTGAAACAGCTGTATGGCCAGACCGAAGCGACCGTGTTCATCACTGTCCAGCCGGATGGCGAAGTGCGCGCGGATACTGTTGGTGTTCCTGCGCCGGACGTTGAGCTGAAGATCGACGACAAGGGCGAAATTCACTATCGCTCACCCGGTGTGTTTGTGGAGTATTTCAACAATCCAGACTCCACAGCCTCGACCAAGGATGTCGAGGGCTGGGTGGCCACGGGTGATGCCGGGTTCATCGAGGAAAGCTCGGGGCATCTGCGGATCATCGATCGCGCCAAGGACGTGGGCAAGATGGCCGACGGGTCGATGTTCGCGCCGAAATACGTCGAGAACAAGCTGAAGTTTTATCCGGATATCCTTGAGGTCGTCGTGTTCGGCAATGGCAAGGATCGTTGCGTGGCCTTCATCAATATCGACCTGACGGCGGTCGGCAACTGGGCCGAGCGCAACAACGTCGCATATGCCTCGTATCAGGAACTGGCGGGGCATCCGCGCGTGTTAGAGACGATTCGGAGCCACGTGGAAGAAGTGAACAAGTCGGTTGCCGCCGATGAAATGCTGTCGGGTTGTCAGGTGCATCGCTTTGTGGTGCTGCACAAGGAACTGGATGCGGATGATGGCGAGATGACCCGGACGCGGAAGGTGCGGCGCGGTTTTGTCGAAGACAAGTTCAGCGACATCATTGCCGCGCTTTATGACGGGTCCAAGACGGTCTCGACCACCACAGAAGTCACCTATGAGGATGGTCGCAAGGGATCGATCTCAGCGACGCTGGAAATTGTCGACGTGCCGGTTGTTCCCGTTGCCCAACATAAGGTTGCCGCAGAATGAAGGCCGTACGTGCGCCGCTCGACCTGCAGTCATCGCCCCGCCCGCCGTCCCGTTTTCGCGCAAGTCAGGGAGTGACCGATGCTGGATAATTCCGATGGATATGTCACCGAAGACGGTCGCAAGATCGGCGGTGTGGTGATGGAAATGAAGAACATCACCCTGCGCTTTGGTGGTGTGGTTGCGATCAAGGATATCTCGTTCGACATTCGTGAGGGCGAGATCCGCGCCATCATCGGGCCGAACGGGGCAGGCAAGTCCTCGATGCTGAACGTGATTTCGGGCTTCTATGTCCCGCAGGAGGGTGAGGTCTGGTTTCATGGGGCCAAACGCCCGCCGATGCGGCCCTTTGAGGTGGCGCAGCAGGGGATTGCGCGGACGTTTCAGAATATCGCCTTGTTCGAAGGCATGAGCGTTCTGGACAACGTCATGACCGGACGATTGGGTTACATGAAGACCAACATCCTTCAGCAGGCACTGTGGAAGGGCAAGGCCGAGAAGGAAGAGACCGAAAACCGCGAGGCGGTTGAAAAGATCATCGACTTTCTGGAAATCCAGCACATCCGCAAGACGCCGGTATCACGCCTGCCCTACGGTCTGAAGAAACGCGTCGAACTGGCGCGGGCGCTGGCGGCGGAGCCCAAGCTGCTGCTGTTGGACGAGCCGATGGCGGGTATGAACGTTGAAGAAAAAGAGGACATGAGCCGCTTTATCCTCGACGTGAATGACGAATTCGGCACCACCATCGCCCTGATCGAACACGACATGGGCGTTGTGATGGACCTGAGCGACCGGGTGGTCGTCATGGATTACGGAAAGAAGATCGGTGACGGCACACCTGATGAAGTGCGCAACAATCAGGAAGTCATCGACGCCTATCTGGGGGTCAGCCATGACTAAGCTCTGGGCAGAATTGAGGAGGGGCTGGCATGCCTGATCAAATTATCTTCGGGATGGAGGTCATCCTCAACGGTCTGATGGCCGGGGTGCTCTATGCGCTGGTCGCGCTGGGCTTTGTACTGATCTACAAGGCGTCTGGGATTTTCAATTATGCCCAAGGGGTTATGGCCCTGTTCGCGGCGATGACGCTGGTCGGGATCATGAACGGGCAGGTACCATTTGCGCATCTGATCAACGCGACTTTCGGCACCCATATCCACTACTTCGGGTGGAATGTGCCCGCGCTGTTCGCGATCGTTCTGACGATGGGTGTGATGGTGTTGCTGGCCTGGTGTGTGCAGCGGTTCGTCATGCGACATCTGGTTGGGCAGGAGCCAATCATCCTGTTCATGGCGACCATCGGTCTGGCATATTTCCTGGAAGGCGTCGCCGACCTGATGTGGGGGTCCGAGATCAAGACGCTGGATGTGGGCCTGCCGCAGGGGATCAACCTGTGGATTGACGAGACGACGTTCAACATCTTCGGCTACGGCTTCTTCATCGACAATCTGGACATCGTGGCGACGGTCATCGCGGCGCTTCTGGTCGCGGCGCTGGTCGCGTTCAGCCAATACACAAAGCAGGGCCGCGCGATGCGGGCGGTAGCAGATGATCACCAGGCGGCGCTGTCCGTTGGCATCTCTTTGAACTTCATCTGGGTCATGGTCTGGTCGGTTGCGGGATTTGTCGCCCTGGTCGCAGGTATCATGTGGGGCACCAAGTCGGGCGTGCAATTCTCGCTGTCGCTGATCGCGCTCAAGGCGTTGCCAGTGCTGATGCTGGGCGGGTTCACCTCGATCCCCGGAGCCATCGTTGGCGGGCTGATCATCGGCGTGGGTGAGAAGCTGTTCGAGTTTGCCATCGGCCCGATGGTCGGCGGCGCGACCGAGAACTGGTTCGCCTATGTGCTGGCGCTGATCTTTCTGGTGTTCCGACCGCAGGGTCTGTTTGGGGAGAAGATCATTGAGAGGGTTTAGGAGCCGTCTGATGTTCGCCGTGGCCGTATCGTGTGTTGCAGCTATTGCGTCAGGTATCGCTGTTCATTCGGGCGGCAAGTATCGCGGACCCGGCGTAGAACCTGCACTTGATACGGTGGACACGATTGCGCTTATGGGGATTTCAGCTGCCGCGATGTTCGTATTGGTGATGTGGTTCACTTGGTGGGGTTCATCATGACCAAGCTGATCGCCATCATCAACGTGATCGCATGGGCCGGGTTCTGGGCGTTTGGGTATATCGCCCTGACCTCGGACGATCTGACGGATGGCCAGCTGACCATCGCGGCAATCCTGGCTTTTGCGGGTCTGATCATGGGGGTTCTGGCCTACCTGAAACTGGTGCGCGCCTCGGAGGCGAGCGGATATGCCAAAGGGTCCAATCAACTGGACGCCGAAGCCCGGAACCGGGCGCAGGAAGAATGGGGAAAGTAAGAAATGTTCTATCGTGAGGCCGGAGATTTCAAAACCTCCTATGTTGCTGACAGCCAGACTTTCCCGATCAAGTTCGATCGGTATCGGTACTATGTCGTCCTTGCCGTAGCGTTCGGGATCATTCCGTTCATCATCAACGACTATTGGGCAAACGCCCTTCTATTGCCTTTCCTGATCTATGCCATTGCAGCAATCGGCTTGAACATTCTGGTGGGGTATTGCGGGCAGGTCAGCCTTGGCACCGGCGGGTTCATGGCTGTGGGGGCCTATGCCTGTTACAAGCTAATGACCGCTTTCCCGGATGTCAGCATGTTTATTCACGTGTTGCTGGCCGGCGGGATAACGGCCATCGTCGGTGTACTGTTTGGCCTGCCATCCTTGCGGATCAAGGGGTTTTACCTTGCGGTGGCGACGCTGGCGGCGCAATTCTTCCTGGTGTGGCTTTTCAACCGGGTGCCGTGGTTCTACAACTATTCGGCGTCGGGGCAGATCAATGCGCCGGAACGGGATGTGTTCGGCATCATCATCACTGGTCCAAATGCATCGGCTTGGGCCACTTACCTGTTTTGCCTGATTTTCCTGACCATCTGCGCCATTCTCGCGCGCAACCTGACGCGCGGCACGACGGGGCGGACATGGATGGCGATCCGCGATATGGATATCGCGGCCGAGATCATCGGGGTGAACCCGCTCAAGGCGAAACTGACTGCCTTTGCCGTCAGTTCGTTCTTTGTGGGCATCGCGGGCGCGCTGTTCTTCTCGGTCTATCTGGGCGCGGTTGAGGTCGGCGAAGTATTCGGCATCCAGAAATCGTTCCTGGTGCTGTTCATGGTCATTATCGGCGGTCTGGGCTCGATCTTCGGATCCTTCGCGGGCGCAGCATTCCTTGTACTTCTGCCCGTGGTCCTGAAAGTGGTCGGCGTCGATGTTCTCGGCTGGCCCACGGATATCGTGGCGCATCTACAGCTGGTGATTGTCGGTGCCCTGATCATCATGTTCCTGATTCTCGAACCGCACGGGCTGGCGCAGCTATGGCGCGTGGCGAAGGAAAAACTCAGACTCTGGCCGTTCCCGCACTAAGGGGCAGGCCCAACTAAAAGACGGGTGCAAAGCCCGAACTCAACATCGGATCTATTAAGGGAGGAAACACCCGAT
Organism: Ruegeria sp. YTSC106; assembly: GCF_059609765.1. Taxonomy (NCBI): domain Bacteria; kingdom Pseudomonadati; phylum Pseudomonadota; class Alphaproteobacteria; order Rhodobacterales; family Roseobacteraceae; genus Ruegeria; species Ruegeria sp. YTSC106. The sequence goes on along the minus strand of NZ_JBXWMI010000009.1, from coordinate 85,781 downwards.
GAACAAGAAACTGGCAACCTTAGCACTGGGCGCGTTGATGGCGGCAGGCCCGGCCATGGCCGACCTTGTATTTCCGTCGCTTAGCTACCGGACCGGACCTTATGCGGCTGGTGGTATCCCGTTTGCAGACGGCTATGCCGACTATTTCACTCTGGTGAACGAACGCGACGGTGGAATCGGCGGTGTTGCAGCGAAGGTGATCGAATGCGAAACCGGCTATAACACCGAAAAAGGCGTTGAATGCTACGAGTCTACCAAAGGTGAAGGCGCGTTGGTGTATCAGCCACTGTCGACCGGCATTACTTATCAGCTGATTCCGAAAGTCACCGCAGATGGCATCCCGCTGCACACGATGGGTTACGGTCGAACATCGGCTGCGAACGGCAAAGTGTTCAGCCACGTGTTCAACTATCCGGCCAACTACTGGAACGGTGCATCGGGCGCGATCAACTATCTGCTGGATGAGAATGGTGGAGATCTGAACGGCAAGAAGATTGCGCTGGTCTATCACAACTCTGCTTATGGCAAGGAACCGATCCGCACGCTGGAAACTCTGGCCGAAAAACATGGCTATGAACTGTCCTTGCTGCCCGTAGATCACCCAGGTCAGGAGCAGAAGTCGCAGTGGTTGCAGATTCGCCGTGAAAAGCCCGATTACGTAATCATGTGGGGTTGGGGCGTCATGAACCAGGTGGCCGTGCAAGAAGCTGCAAACATCCGTTTCCCGATGGAAAACTTCATCGGTGTCTGGTGGTCCGGTGCTGAATTCGATGTTGAACCAGCAGGTGAAAAAGCTAATGGTTACAAGGCACTGACCTTCACCGGTCTTGGAATGGACTACCCTGTCTATGACGATCTGAAGAAATACGTTGTGGACGCGGGCAAAGCAGCAGGTGCAGGCGATCAACTGGGTACAGTTCAGTATAACCGCGGTCTCTATGCTGCGATGCTGGCAGCCGAAGCCGTGAAAACCGCGCAAGAATTGCACGGAACTGCTGATATCGACGCGTCCATGATGCGCGATGGCATGGAGGCGCTGGAGATCACCAATGCCAAGATGGAAGCGCTTGGCATGTCCGGATTTGGACCCGAGTTCGCGGTTTCCTGCGACAATCACGGCGGCCCCGGTCTTGTCGGTGTTGTTCAGTGGGACGCAGCGGCCGGAACCTGGAACCCGGTTCAGGACTTCAAGCCAACGGATGTCGAAGTGATCAACGCTCTGATCGCGGAAGACTCGGCAGCTTATGCAGCCGAGAACAACATCGAACCGCGCTGCGAATAAAGGCAGTCTCGTACCGGCTTGGGCCGGCTTTCAAAACTTCGGAGCGGCGGGCAGACTGCCGCTCCTCACGAACAGTCCCGAAGGGGACAGGCATGAGGACACGCGCTGATGCTGGATGCGGCACACACCACTGACGTGCAGGCGGAAACCCTGCTTGAGGTCAACAATATCGAAGTGATCTACAACCATGTGATCCTCGTGCTGAAAGGCGTTAGCCTGACTGTTCCCAAGGGCGGTATCACGGCCCTGCTGGGTGGTAACGGCGCGGGCAAGACGACCACGCTCAAGGCAGTGTCGAACCTGCTGCATTCGGAACGCGGCGAGGTTACGAAAGGCTCGATCAAGTATCGTGGCCAGAGCGTACACGAAAGCGACCCTGCCGTATTGGTGGAAAAAGGTGTGATTCAGGTGATGGAAGGCCGTCACTGTTTTGAGCATCTGACAGTTGAAGAGAACCTGCTGACGGGTGCGTATACCCGCAAAGACGGCAGCGCGGCGATCCAGCAGGATCTGGAGCTGGTCTACAATTACTTCCCCCGCTTGAAGGAGCGCCGCCGCTCGCAGGCTGGCTATACGTCGGGTGGAGAGCAGCAGATGGTTGCCATGGGCCGGGCATTGATGTCGCGCCCGGAGACGATCCTGCTGGACGAACCTTCGATGGGGCTCGCGCCGCAGTTGGTCGAAGAGATTTTCGGCATCGTGAAGGACCTCAACGAGAAAGAGGGCGTGTCCTTCCTGTTGGCCGAGCAGAACACAAACGTCGCCCTGCGGTTTGCGCATTACGGGTACATTCTTGAATCCGGGCGCGTTGTCATGGATGGCCCGGCCGCCGAACTGCGCGAGAACCCGGACGTGAAGGAATTCTACCTTGGTATGTCCGATGAGGGTCGCAAGAGCTTTCGCGACGTGCGGTCCTATCGCCGCCGCAAGAGGTGGCTGTGAGCGGATGGAGGATTTGGCGATGACCTATTTCGACGCACTCGAAACACGTTCGGCGGACGAACGTGCTTCCGATCAGGCAAAAGCGCTTGCAGAGCAGATCAAACGTGCTGCATCTGCCCCCGGATTCGCTACACACTTGTCGGATTCAGACACTAATAAGGTGATTTCGGCAGATGATTTGCCGATGCTGCCCGTGCTGCGCAAGTCGGACCTGATCCGCGCGCAGGCGGAACGCCCCCCTTTTGGCGGGTTTACCGTGAAGCCAGCGCGCCACTTCCATCACGTGTTTCAGTCCCCCGGGCCGATTTATGAACCGGGCAGCACCGATCACGATTGGTGGCGTATGGGCCGGTTCTTGAATGCCGTAGGTGTTGGTGCTGGTGATATTGTTCAGAACTGTTTTGGCTACCACCTGACACCGGCAGGCATGATCTTTGAAAACGGTGCCCGCGCTGTAGGTGCTGCCGTTTTGCCGGCGGGAACCGGACAGACAGAGTTGCAGGTGACAGCCGCGCGTGACGTTAGCTGCACTGCTTATGCAGGCACGCCTGATTACCTGAAAGTCATCCTGGACAAGGCCGACGAGATGGGCGTTTCGCTGAACTTCTCGAAAGCCGCCGTTGGTGGTGGTGCTCTGTTCCCGTCTCTGCGTCAGGAATACGCGGATCGCGGTATTTCGTGCCTGCAATGCTATGCGACGGCGGACCTGGGAAACATCGCCTATGAAAGCGCTGCGATGGAGGGGATGATCATCGATGAACACGTGATCGTTGAGATCGTAACGCCCGGAACCGGTACGCCGGTAGCGCCGGGCGAAGTGGGCGAGGTTGTCGTGACCTCTCTCAACCCGGATTACCCGTTGATCCGCTTTGCGACCGGAGATCTTTCGGCCGTCCTGCCGGGTGTCTCGCCCTGTGGCCGGACCAATATCCGGATCAAAGGCTGGATGGGGCGCGCCGATCAGACCACCAAGATCAAGGGGATGTTTGTACGCCCGGAACAGGTAGCGGCCCTGGTCGACAAACATGAGGAAATCGTCAAAGCCCGCGTTATTGCAGCCCGTCAGGGTGAGATGGACACGATGACAGTCCGGATTGAAAGCCCGCGCGGTGACGACCCGGCATATGCCAAGTCGGTGGCCGAGGTGTTGAAGCTGAAAGGCGCGATCGAGGTTGTGGCCCCCGGATCCCTTCCCAGGGACGGGGTGGTGATCGAGGATCAGCGCGTCTACGAATAATGGCCTGTTTCAAGTCTGCGGCAGTTTGCGCCGCAGATTTGTTTACCGATGCACTGGTGTTTCCGAGCTTTTTGGTCGATTAAAGGCGAACCCTTCGCCTTTGCCAATCACAAGCCGGGATGATGGCCGAAATCGAGTTTTCACAGAACGGATCGCGCAATCGCGGTGTACGCGGTACCCGACTGCTGGCGGGGATCGCCTATGTCGTGGCTGCCGCGTGCCTTTTGCCGATGATCGCCGTGGTCCTGGCGGCTGTAACCGGGGGAACGGACACAATCTCGCACCTGATGGAGACGGTGCTGCCCGGCTATATCGTGACGACCCTGATTCTCGTGGTGTTGGTCGCGGCGGGAACGTTCAGTATCGGCACCGGGGCGGCCTGGCTGGTAACGATGACCCGTTTTCCCGGAGTACGGTTTCTAGAGATCGCACTGGTCCTTCCGCTGGCCTTTCCGGCCTATGTTCTTGCCTATGCCTACACCTTCATTCTGGATCACCCGGGCATCGTTCAAAGCTCGCTGCGTGATGTCACCGGTTGGGGCCCGCGCGACTACTGGTTCCCGGAAATCCGCTCGACCGAGGGCGCAGCGGTCATGTTGATCCTTGTGCTCTATCCTTATGTCTATCTGCTTGCGCGGGCTGCGTTCCTACAGCAAAGCGCGACCGCATTTCTGGCGGCGCGGGCGCTGGGTAACAATCCATGGCTGGCGTTTCGGCGCGTTTCACTCCCGATGGCGCGGCCTGCCATTGCAGGCGGTGTACTGCTGGCCGTCATGGAGACCATCGCGGATTTCGGAACCGTGTCGTATTTCGGTGTGCAGACCTTTGCCACCGGGATCTACACAAGCTGGTTTTCTATGGCCGACCGGGCGGCGGCTGCACAACTTGCGCTGTGCCTGCTGGGCTTTGCCCTGATCATGGCCGTGGCCGAGCGCACCCAGCGCGGCAAGGCAAAATACTATCAGGCCGGGAAACAGCATGTGGCGCAACCGGCGGTACATCTGACGGGTCTGCGGGCCTGTGGCGCATTCCTGCTTTGTGCGATACCTGTTCTTTTCGGGTTTTTGCTGCCTGTTATCATTCTGGTCGAGATGGGCCTGGAATCCGAACAGAACCTGTTTTCGCAGCGCTATATCGGCTTCATTCAGAATTCGCTGATCCTTGCTGGTACGGCGGCGGTCATCACCGTTTTTGCGGCGATCAGTGTCGGGTTCTTTCAACGCCTCAGACCGGGGCGCGCCTCGTCTGCGACTGCTTATATGGCGCGTCTGGGATATGCGGTGCCCGGCGGCGTCATCGCGGTTGGCTTGATCGTCCCCTTCGCGAGCTTTGACAACGCGCTGGACGTTTGGATGCGTCAGACCTTCGATGTGTCCACGGGGCTGTTGGTTACAGGTTCGATCTGGCTGCTGGTCGCTGCCTACATGGTGCGGTTCCTGGCTGCTGCGCTCAGCGCATATGAGGGTGGCCAAAGCACGGTACACGCCAATATGGATGCCGCAGCCCGCTCACTTGGTCAGACGCCGTTGGGAACTCTGCGGCGTGTTCACCTGCCCATTCTGACTCCGTCTCTGTTGACGGCCCTTCTGATCGTGTTCGTTGACGTGATGAAGGAACTTCCGGCCACTCTGATCATGCGGCCGTTCAATTTCGACACGTTGGCGGTGCAGGCATATCGATTGGCTTCTGACGAACGACTGGAGGGCGCAGCTGTGCCTTCGCTGGTCATTCTGGCGGTAGGTCTGCTGCCTGTAATCCTGATCTGCCGTCAGGTCGGTCGACGGTAACACTTGTGTCGTAATTGTAAGACAACAGCGCATCAGGCTTGATTCAAATACGATTTCCGGCAAGGCTGGAGGTATGAATATGCAGCCTCCCAGCCGGTTCTCGGCAAGCGCAGCGCAGATGCCCGTGGCTTTCGACCGGCATGAGATGTCTCAAATCCTATCCGTTTATGGTCGGATGGTCGCCGCCGGGGAATGGCGCGACTATGGTATTTCCAACCTGCGCGACATGGCGGTGTTCTCGATCTTCCGGCGCACCGCGGAACACCCGATCTATCGGGTCGAAAAGCACCCGCGTCTGAGATCCAGACAGGGAATGTACTCTGTGATCGGTATGGATGGCCGCATCCTGAAACGCGGCCACGATCTGCGCGCGGTTTTACGGGTGTTGGAACGCAAGCTGATCCGGGCCGTAAACCCGGATTAGAGCCTAAGACGCAGGATGTCGCCCATATCCTGTTACAGCCCCGAACTCTTTTAGGCCAATACGAGAGACAGCGTCCTCCAAAGGTTCTTTGGCAACAGCCATGTGATGTGCGTTTGCATGCACAAGCGTGTCCTGATCCAGCATCATGCCTACGTGACCTTTCCAAAACACCAGATCACCCCGGCGAAGTTCGGGGTTTGGGATTGGCTTGAAGAACTCTGCTTGCATGTCGCTATCGCGAGGGGAGGGTAATCCGCAGGAATGAAAAGCGATTTGAATCAGGCCCGAACAGTCAAGTCCAAGTCCGGTATCGCCACCGTAGATGTAAGGGGTGGTAAGAAACTGTTCTGCAATGGCTGCAGGATCAGAACCCACCCAGTCTTTTTCGACCAGCTGTGTTTCGCGAATGTATCGCGGCGTTGGAATGTGGCCCTCTTCTTTCACGCAAACCCATCCGGTCGAACGAATGGTGTTTTCGCGTTCTGAATCACGGCGTGGCCAGTATTCTATACCAGTGCCAAAAGGCAGAATCCGTTCGTTCGCGTTTTTGGTCACATCGGGGTGTTCCAATGAAACTGCTCTTGGCACGGAAACGCGGTGCGTTGGCTGAAGTGGCCGTCTTTCTATTTCCTGTCGCACCCACCCGACATAGCCATCTTTTTCGCGAAACCCGAACAGGTGGTTCTGCGCCCGCTCCAAGATGATGAATACTTCTCCGCACACCATCTGGCAATGCCGACGACCATTGGGTTTGTCCAGAACATCCCGCACAACCGATTGAATATGATATGTTTCACCATCCGAAAAAGCATCAGCTTCGACCTGACCTTTCAGCGATGAATGCGCCACCCGTCCGTTGAAGCGAAGCAACCTGCGATCCGTCATAGCTCCAATATCTCCGGCAATGCGTTTAACACGGCGCGCGGCCCCTGACCCAGACCACCTTTTGTGCGACCGGGCTCTTTACTGGGCTGCCAGGAGTAGATGTCGAAATGGACATAGCGGTGCGCGCCCACGAACCGTCGCAGAAACAAAGCGGCGGTGATCGACCCAGCAAATCCGCCCGATGGTGCGTTGTCCAGATCGGCAATACCGGGTTCGATCATCGCTTCGTAAGGCGTGTGGAACGGCATGCGCCAGACCGGATCAGCCGAAACCTCTGCCGCGTGTGAAAGGGAAGACGCGCATTGCTGGTCGTCAGTGTAGAACGGTGCCAGATCCGGGCCAACGGCCACCCGTGCCGCACCGGTCAGCGTCGCCATCGAGATCACCAGATCGGGCTCTTCTTCAGCGGCCAGTGACAGCGCATCCGCCAGCACCAGACGCCCTTCTGCATCCGTATTGTTGATCTCGACTGTCAAACCCTTGCGGGAGATCAGTATGTCGCCGGGGCGAAAGGCATTACCGGCCACCGCGTTTTCGACCGCCGGGATCAGAACCCGCAGTTGCAGCGGAATACCCAGCGCCATGATCATCCGGGCCAGTCCCAGCACATTGGCCGCACCCCCCATATCCTTCTTCATCAGACCCATGGACGCGCCCGGTTTCAGGTTCAGCCCGCCTGTGTCGAAACACACACCTTTGCCGACAAGCGTCAGTTGGGGGCCGCTGCTGCCCCAGTTCAGTTCGATCAGCCGCGGGGCCTGCTCTGCCGCGCGTCCCACCGCGTGGATCATGGGAAAATTCTGATCTAGCAGGGCCTCGCCGGTGATCACGCTGCAGGTGGCACCGAATTCGCCAGCCAGAACCTCAGCCGCCTGCTGCAACTGCTCAGGACCCATATCCGAGGCTGGCGTATTCACCAGATCGCGGGTCAGAACTTCGGCATTGGCCATGGCTTCGATACGGTTGGCATCCACACCTTCAGGTGAAATCAGTGCCGCCGATCCACCGGATTGAGACGCGTAGCGATCGAAGGTGTAGCCTGTCATCAACCAGCCAAAACACTCCATCTCCAGCCGATCAGCGGGAATGCCGGACGCGATATGATAGGTTCCTTCCGGCAGTGTCATGGCTGCGGCGGCCAATGGGAACCTTTGTCGCGCACGCGTGACTTCTGTTCCATAACCGGCCAGTACAAAATCAACCGCGCCATGCGCACCTGGTACCAGCAGTGTCTGCCCCATCGCACCTGTAAACCCGTTTGCGGCAACCCAGGTCTGGACGGTATCCGGTTGATCCTGCAACCAATTGTCCAAATCCGGCTGCGCAATCACATGAAGCGGTATGGACGGGTCAGAGGGTGGGGCGAAGGACAGGGTCATGGGCGTCTCGGCTGATGGTTTCCGCGCACAGACTAGCCGCGCATGATCTGCCCGCAACCCCTGTCAGACGGAAAGGTCCTGCTGGTCCCTGACGGCGGTCAACGATCGTTCCCCGACACGGATCAAACGCCCGAGTGTCGCACCCGCCGCAACGGCGTCACCGGCATCGACGGTGTGGGCCACGTCACCCGCCACCCGGGCCAGGGCCGTCATCCCGATCTGTTCGGATATTGCGACCAGTGACTTGGCACATTTGCGCAAGTCCGCCCATTCGCGCTGACGCCAGTAACGTTCGCAGTTTGACAGGCGCACGGCAAGCTCCTCGACCGTGCGGCACAGAACGTCCAGCGCATTCTTGTCGCCAAGTTGCCGGTGCAGTCCGCTCAGTTGATCCGAGTCCAGAAGGACGGATTCCTTGTGTTCAAGCGTGATAATCTTTTCCACCACATTCACCCTAATTCAAACGCCCCCACGGCGCGGTCTTGATCCTGGCAGCAAATTCCTTTGCAAAACCTTGCAGGGAAACCGGATAATGGCTCGAATTTTCCTTGAATTCGGTTTAGATCATCCGTCAGCGACAAGAACGGGAACATTGAAATGGACTTTGCCAAACCTCTGCCGAGCTACCTTTTAAAACGGTATCACGGATGGAAGGCCACGACATATTCGGAAAACCAGGTCTGGTATCGCCGTCTTGCCGATGAGGGACAACGCCCCCGTGCCATGGTCATATCCTGCTGCGACAGCCGGGTTCACGTGACATCCATGTTCGGAGCCGACCAGGGCGATTTCTTTATTCACCGAAACATCGCCAACCTGGTGCCGCCCTATGCACCGGATGGGGACCACCACGGCACCAGCGCTGCCATTGAATATGCCGTAACAGCGCTCAAGGTCGCTCATTTGATCGTTCTGGGGCATTCGCAATGCGGCGGCGTGCAGGGCTGTATCGACATGTGCAAGGGGCAGGCGCCGCAGCTGGATGCCAAGGACAGTTTTGTTGGACGCTGGATGGATATTCTCAAGCCGAAATACGAACTGGTCGCGGATATCGAGGACAGTGTCGAACAGGCCCGACAGTTCGAGCGTCAATCGGTTGTCGCATCACTGGAAAACCTGATGACCTTCCCCTTCGTCTCGTCAGCCGTTGAGCAGGGAGCGCTGAGCTTGCACGGCTTGTGGACGGATATCGGTGCAGGTGGGTTGGAAAGCTATGACCCTTATCAAAAAAAGTTCGTCCCGGTCTGACGACGACACATCGGCAAGTCCGAAACGATAAAGATAGCGGCTCTGATTCAGAGCCGTTTTTGGTATACTCCACTCATTGCATTTGAAGATCGGAGCCTACCATGAAAGTCATCAAGCGCATCTTCGCAGGATTGGTCGTTTGCATTCTGGTTCTGGTCGCGGTTTCCTATCTGTTGCCAGGAAAGGCAGAAGTTTCGCGTAGCATTGCGATCGACGCTCCGGCGAGTGCCATCTTTCCTTACGTGAATTCGATGCAGGAAACCGAAAAGTGGTCTCCTTGGCTGAACCGGGACCCCGAAACCAAACTGACGTATTCCGGCCCTGCCGCCGGGGTCGGGAACACTCTGAACTGGGATTCGGATCACCCGCAGGTCGGCACGGGCTCACAGGAAATCGTCGAGAGCGTGGAAAACCAACGGGTCAGGACGGTGCTGGATTTTGGCCCGATGGGTACTGCCGCTGCGTCATTCAACCTTGAGCCTGACGGGGCGGGAACCAAAGTGACCTGGGGGTTTGACTCGGATCTGGGTCTCAACCCCATGTCCCGCTGGATGGGGTTGATGATGGATACGTGGGTGGGCGAGGACTATGAACGTGGTCTGACCAATCTGAAAGAACTGGTTGAAACCCAAAGCTAGCCCTTTGTTTTTTACAGAAGCATGCGGCAGTGTGCTTGACGGAAATCCTAGCCCAGTCGAAACCGGGCAAGCTTTCCCAGGTGATCGGATCCCATGAAGGGGCGCAGCTCAACCGTTCCTGTTGTTCCTTTGGGGAACAAAAGGTTGTCTATCGGCAATGGGATTTTCCAACTGCCGAGGTTGTGAGTGTTAAGGACGGTTCCAAAACTCTGATTGTTTGCGGCCGCTCCGATCCGTCTGACGCTTTCGCCCCAGGGCACCATGTTGAAATCTCCGGCAATCAGAACCGGTCCTTCAAGTTGGCTGATGCGGTCGGCAATCACCTGGCTTTGCCTGGACTGGTCGTAAGGAAATGGCCAGTTCAGATGAACTGATACGACCCAGACCAAATCACCGCCGGGCGCTTTGACCTGTAACCCCACAAGCCCATAACCTTGCAGACAGAATTCGGAGTTCTCGACAATCGGCAAGGTCGTCAGGATGGCGACGTTTTGTTCAGGGCGGAATTCACAGACCGCCTTTTCGGGGTAATGCTCGAACAGATTGCTCATGTACTTGCGATTGTGGCTGGATACTTCCTGCAACGTCACGATCTGTGCATTTGACTCAATGATGTCTTCGGCCAGTGAATACCGGGGCCAGGCTTTGCTCATGAGATTCTTCTGGTACAGCGTCAAGCAGGAGCCATTGCAATCGTCCGAGGGCGCGGCAACGCTGGCTGCGATGGATCCAATGGCCGCCCCCGCAAAGACCAAGGTGGTCAAAGCAAGAAATCTGGCGCGCATGAATAGAAGTATCACGGCGCAGGGCAGGAGCAGAACACCAGCCTGAGGACGAAGCAGAGCGATTGAATCTCCCACGGCAAAGACCTGCCCCGTAAAGCCGATGACGACCAGTGCCATCAGAACGCATGTGCATCCGATGGTCAGGGACTTGGCAATCCTGCGTTTGGTCGAAATGTGCATTCCCTGCCTCTTCCGCCTTGCACGGAATACTGTTTGTAATCGGGCTTGTCGCATCCGCTCCGCCACGAACAAGGTTCAGTTTTTAGGTGGCAAGCGCGTTGGGTTTTGTCAACAGGTTGGCGACCTTCACCGCGTGCTAGACTGTGCGGCTGCACTGGTTTCTTTTGAGGTTTGACGGGTGCGGTTGAAATACGTGGAGGTGAAGTTTGACTGGCAGACAAGAAAGAGAGCGAATCCGTTTTAGTTGTTGAAAGTCCTCTGTGCGCCCAATCTGGACATTGACGAGCGGCTATGCGCACCGTGAAACATGTCACTCGCGGAAGACCTGAAACAAATTTTGGAAACTGTGCTGCCAACCGATCCCAGCTTTGGGAAGATCGAAAAGGCCGTGATAGACAGCTGTATTGGTGAAACCCGGCGATACGCCTTGGAGGGCTCCATCGAAGCCTTCCTGATGTCAGCGATGCGTCTATTGGCACTTCCCGATAATGGGCACACACGGCTGATCCCGAACGATGCGATCGAGGTGCTGCCGCTGAGGTTCGTGAGCGTAGGGTGTTCCGTGCAATTCATCGGCGCGGTACCAGAGATAACTGCACCACGAGGAGAGCTGATAGCGGTCAATGGCGCAGATTTGAGCCATATTGAAGCCACCGCTGAGCAGTTTCTAGCGGGCAGGCGACAAAGGAAACGGGTTATCGGACCGATTTTTTTGGCTTGGCCGTACGCTTTGGCACGTTTGGGTTTTTCGTCAAGCGGCGGAACGACCGAGTATCGTCTGCGGGACGAAAATGGACAGATAACGAATCTGAAAGTGGCCAATGAACATACCGTTCCTGGATCTGTGCTATACCCGATAAACGAGCACGGCAAGGATGATCCAACCTGGCAGCCTGAGGCTTTTGTGGAGATAAAGGACTGGCAAGACCTTGGGCTATCAATAGCGTTACCAAGCTTCTTTGATTCGAACGAAAGTGCGCTGCTTGCAGCCATCTCAGCCGCAGTGGAACGCGTGCGCGCCTGTTCGAACAAACCGCTCTTGATTGACGTTCGCGGAAACACGGGGGGCGACTTTCTTCTAACGATGCCCTTGATCGACGCGATCTCGGAAAGCGCAAACAAGCAGGTTGTCGTGCTTGTCGATAAATTCACGTTTTCCGCAGCGATCGTGTTTGTAGCCATCCTCAAACATCGATTGGGAAACAGGCTCAAACTCATTGGGGAGGAGATGGGCGATGGCTTGACGTTCTTTGCAGAGGGCGGGTTGCTCGATTTGCCGGCCAGCAAAGCCGTCGTTCGATACTCATCAGCCTTTCACGATTGGAAGAACGGAACGACTGACGAAACCACCCCGCCCGAAGTTGCGCGGGAAGTCGTACCTGTAGGAGCACTGAATTTGGATTTGGAATGGGTCCAAGGGCCTGCAGTTGAGAATGCACACGGCGAGTTCCATCAACGCGTTCTCAAGAGCATGAGCCATTGGATAAACGACCGTTAAATTCGCACGGCGGTCGTCCAAATTGCCTTCCAATACTGCGCATTGGCGAATGCCAAGTTTTCCCCGCAAACTTGGCACTGACAAATAATCAAAAACCCGCTGAACAATCAGCGGGTTTTCTGGTTTTCAACCTTTGGCGAAAATCGGGATGTCAGCCCTTTTTCAGGACCTCGCGGCCCAGAAGTTCCGCGATCTGCACGGCGTTCAGGGCGGCGCCCTTGCGCAGGTTGTCGCTGACGCACCACAGGTTCAGACCGTTTTCGATGGTCGAATCCTGGCGGATACGGCTGATGAACGTGGCGAAATCGCCCGCGCATTCGATCGGTGAGACGTAGCCACCCGCTTCGCGTTTGTCGATCACCATGATACCCGGTGCTTCGCGCAGGATGTCGCGGGCTTCGTCTTCGTCCAGAAACTCTTCGAATTCGATGTTCACGGCCTCGGAATGGCCGACAAAAACGGGAACGCGGACGCAGGTGGCCGTGACCTTGATCGACGGGTCGACGATCTTTTTGGTTTCCACAACCATCTTCCACTCTTCCTTGGTCGAGCCGTCTTCCATGAAGACGTCGATCTGCGGGATGACGTTGAAGGCGATCTGCTTCTGGAATTTCTTCGGCGGCACGTCCGTCGTCGGGTTGTAAATCGCCTTGGTCTGATCCCAAAGCTCGTCCATGCCTTCTTTACCGGCGCCAGACACCGACTGATAGGTCGACACGACCACGCGCTTTATCTTGGCGCGGTCATGCAGGGGCTTGAGCGCCACCACCATCTGCGCAGTCGAGCAGTTCGGGTTGGCGATGATATTCTTGTTCTTGTAGTCGTGGATTGCCTCGGGGTTACATTCCGGCACGATCAGCGGAATGGCCGGGTCATAGCGATACAGCGACGAGTTATCGATCACCACACAGCCAGCCGCAGCCGCCTTGGGGGCGTAGGTCTTGGTTGCGTCCGAGCCGATGGCGAACAGTGCCATGTCCCAGCCGGTGAAGTCGAAGGTGTCGATGTCCTGGGTCGTCAGTGTCTTGTCGCCAAAGCTCACCTCGGTCCCCAGCGAACGACGGCTTGCCAGAGCGGCAAGTTCATCGACCGGGAACTGGCGTTCCGCCAGGATGTTCAGCATTTCGCGGCCCACGTTACCCGTGGCGCCGGCGACAACGACGCGATAGCCCATTTCATGTCTCCAATGTTAAGGACGCGCGTTCATAGCCGCGTTGCAGCGAAGAAAAAAGGGCTATCGCGGAAGAATTGGCCGAATTGACGTCGATTTTAACCCGAACGCGCGTTTTCACCTGTGTTCAGCAATGAACGATAGACACGCACGATGGCTTCCGCTTCGCCTTCGATTCGAAAATGCTGCTCTACACGCTGTCTTGCGGCCTGACCGGATTGCACAAGCTTGTCCGGATCACTCAACATCTGTTCCAGTGCTTCGGCCAGTGCCCCGGCGTTATCCTTTTCGATCAAGCGGCCTGTCTCCCCGTCCTCGATTTGGGCGCTGAACGCCCCAACCCCGCGGCAGGCGATTGCAGGCACGCCGGAGGCCATCGCCTCAAGCGGTGTGAGGCCGAACCCTTCGTGACGGGCCGGGGCCACAAACAGGTCAAGGGCGCGGTAAATTTGAACGATTTCCTCCCAAGGACGCTCGCCCAGGAAGTGCACCCGTTCCGATAGCCCGGCAGCGTTGAGCTTGGCTTCCTGTTCTTGTTGGAACGATTCAAATTCTTTGGTGGCGCGCCCGGTAAAGACTATGCTGGCGTCGGGATGGTTTGGCAGAACCTCAATCGCCGCATCCACCAAGAGGTCGACACCCTTCTGAGGTCGAATACGCCCGAAACACCCGATCAAAGTCCCATCAGGCAGCCCCAGTTTATTTCGCAGCAGCGATTTGTCCTCGGCCGGGTGAAACAGTTCGGTATTCACACCATGCATTATGACAGTCGCGGGATGTTCAAGAAACGATGCCGCTTCCGGAGTTGTGGCGATCAGGGCGTCCATCTTCGAGATCAGCCATTTCGTGAACCCGGAGTGATTTCGCTGCGCAGCCGATGTAAACAGCAGTTTCAGATTACGCCGCAGCACGTGTTTCAAAAACAGGCCCATCAGCATTTCGGTATTGCGCCGCGCATGCCACACCCGGGGCGTCCTGTTCGAAAGGAATGGAACTTTGATCAATCGGATGTGGGGCAGATCATCCGGCAGGCCGGGTCCTGTGGCAACGATCCCGATCATATGCTTCTGGATCGGCAACAGGCGGATGACGGTTGTTGTGACACCGGAGAGGCTGTGTTTCAGGTTCGGCGCTATAACCTCGATTTCCTGCACGGCTTGCTCCGCAATTGCTTTAATCCACACTATCCCGGCTGAATAGATAAATCACGCAACCGATGGCAAGGGTTACGGCAAAAAACGCGAAAATTGCTGTGTAAGGCGCGGTTGTCCCGTTCTCGGCGGTGGCGGCATGAACGCGCCCAGTGACAAATTGGGCAATGCCGACACCTCCGATTCCGAAGAGATTCAACAAGGTCACACCACGACCCACCAGATGTGGCGGGACGAAGGCCCGTCCATGGGCCATGATGACCGGAAAGCTGGCCCCGGCGAAACCGATGACGGCCAACAGCAGAACGGACAGCCATGTGGCATAGTCAATCCACACGCAAAGCAGGGTCAGTGCCACTGCACCCAGCACGTTGCCTGCTAAGATAACCCACTTCCTGGTGCCAAAAACGCGATCCAGCGGCCCGTAGACAAAGGTACCGACAATCATCGCCGACCCCATAACCAGTGTCGCGGTGCCGATCTGTGTAGTGCTGAGCCCGAAGACATCGTTCAGATACGGCCCAGCCCACAGCCCGCGCAGGGCGGCGGAGGGCGCATATGCCACTAGCATCAAAGGCATGATCAGCCACAGTGCAGGTTCTTTCAACAGGTCCAGCAGCGTACCCTTGTGTTCCGTTCCAACCTTCGCGGGATCGCGTACGCTCAGCCAAATACCAAAAGCAATCGCAGCAGATATCGCGGCCAGCCCAACCATCGTTGCGCGCCATCCGATCCATTCAACAGCAAGCGCAGTCGGATAGGAGGCCACAAGATTGCCTACCGAGCCGACACCCAGCATAACGGCGGCCAGCGTCGCGAACCGGGCCGGAGGATATTCGTGGGCAAAGATGAAATAAGATGCCATCAGAACCGGAGAGCATCCGACGCCGATCAGGCCCATGGCAACGCTGACATGCAAAGGTGAGGTCGCGACCGCAAAAATCGCGGATCCTCCTGCACCACCAACCAGAAGAAGCGCGGCTGCGGTCAGCCGCGGACCGACCTTGTCCAGCGCCCAGCCAACTGGAATTTGCATTGCTGCGAACACCAGGAACCAAAGGCCCGACGCAAAGGCCAGATCTTCGGGTGTGGCGCCGATGTCGCGTTCAAGATCCAGGCTGAGCACAGCCAGAAATGCACGGAAAAACTGGCTGAGCACATAGCCCAGGCACAAAACCACCAAACCCGCCTGCATAGCCCGCCTCTTTTCCGCTCATCCGAAGGGAATGCTTGGCACGCAATGATGCAACGCACAAGCATGTGTACTATGTTTCAGTAACAGGACTTGGGCCGCATTCCGGCTATCTTTGCCGGAAGTTTGATTTCGAGGGGGAAAATGAAAGACCTCCATTCTGCATTTTATGAAAACCTGCCCCTGTTGCGGGATTTCACTCGTCTGGCAGACCCGGCGAAGTTTTCTCCGGTGCCCGACGACTGGTTTCTGGGGGTCGCCGATATTGTCGATTCAACCGGGGAAATAGCGCGAGGGCGATACAAAACCGTCAACACCGTTGGGGCCGCCGTGATCTCGGCGATGATTAACGCGATGGACGGCAAGCTGTTTCCCTATGTCTTTGGCGGCGACGGAGCGGCGTTTGCGATTCCTCCCGGCGAAGTTGAAGCAGCTCGGGATACTCTTTCAGCCTTGCGGCGCTGGGCGGAAGAGGAGTTTTCCATGCCGTTGCGTGCGGCGCTGGTGTCGGTGGCAGAAATCCGAAAAGCAGGCAGGGACTTGCGTGTCGCCCGTTTTGCTCCGTCCTCCGGCGTGGATTATGCCATGTTTTCTGGCGGGGGATTGGCCTGGGCCGAGGCAGAGATGAAAGCGGGTCGTCATATGATCGCGCCTGCCGAACCAGGTGCGCAGCCGAACCTGACAGGCTTGTCGTGTAGATGGTCCAACAGCCCGGCGCGGCACGGTCAGATCGTTTCACTGGTCATTGAACCCACCGCGTCAGCAACTGAACGTGATTTTGCCGATCTTGCGCAATCGGTTCTGTCCGCGTCAGAAGAGCTGGAGCGTGCCGGACATCCGGTGCCGGAGAATGGTCCACCCATGAGGTGGCCGCCTCCTGGCCTTGACATTGATGCGCATGTTTCGCGCAACGGGCGGAATTTGATTTTGCACAAGCTCGTTCTTCTGGTTCAGAACCTGCTGATCGCGATACTCTTCAAGACCGGTAAAAAGCTGGGACAGTTTGAGCCCGAACACTACAGGATTATGGTCAGCAGCAATGCCGATTTCCGCAAGTTTGATGACGGTCTGAAGATGACATTGGATTGTGATACGGCCACTTTGCGACAGATCGAACAAATGCTGGAAGAAGCGCGCGGGCGCGGCAAAATCCGATACGGTTTGCACGTGCAGGACGAGGCGATGATGACGTGTTTCGTCCCGTCGGCCACACGGGACGATCATGTGCATTTCGTCGATGGTGCCTCGGGCGGATACGCCCAGGCCGCAGCGGCCATGTACCGTTGAACGGTTAGCCGGCTTTCCATCGCGCGGCGAGATCACGTGCCGTTTGCGCCAGCAGCATCACATCAATGCCAACTGCCAAAAACTGCGCGCCCATATCCAGATATGCCTGCCGGGCCTCGTCATTTGTCGCCAAAATGCCAGGCGCTTTGCCTGCGGCTTTGATCCGGGTCAGTGCATCGCCGATAACCTCTCGCACCTCGGGCGCCGCACTGTTGCCCTGATGGCCCATATCGGTCGACAGATCGGCAGGTCCGATGAATACGCCATCCACGCCGTCAACTTCCAGAATTTCGTCGAGAGCAGCCATTCCGGCGCGGGTTTCAACCTGTAACAACAAGCAAACCTCCTGATCTGCGGTCTGAATGTAGTTTCCGACCGATCCGTAAATCGTCGCCCGCGATGCCATCGCGCCCACACCGCGGACACCGGCAGGGGGATAGCGACAGGCCCGGACCAGCTCTCGCGCCTGCTCGGCGCTTTCCACTATCGGAACCAGCACGGTCTGAGCACCCGCATCCAGAACCATCTTGATCAGCCAGGTCTCACCCACGGGGACCCTCACAGCCGCATGAGAGTCGCTTGCTGCAAGGGCCAAGAGCTGGTCCCGGATTGACCGGATGTCGTTTGGGGCATGCTCTCCATCGATCACCAGCCAATCGAAACCTGCCGTTCCCATTATCTCGGCCGTGATGGATTCAGCAAAGCTCATCCAGCAACCAATCTGCGTTTTTCCCTGTAATAGAGCCTGTTTGAATGAGTTTCGTGGCGCAGTCATGCTGTATCCCTTTATGCAAAGCCTTCGGTGCACGGTGACCGTGAAATTGGACGTTTCCACATCTTCTTCTGCGGTGCCGAATTGTCCAGTCTGAATGCGGCTGTGCGCCATGAGATTGAAGGTGGGGTTGGCGCAGCTCTCATGGTTTTCTACTGTTCAGGGGTTTTTGTGTTTCAATTGGAAACCAAGGGTTCCCTTGCGTAAATCACGGATTTCGGTGATAATTTTTTTATGACCGACGACCTCCCACTGACGTCGCGATCTTTGCCTATTGCGCTTTTGCGGGCGCGGGAAAAGGTTATGGGACCCATACGAGCAATGCTGGCCGACGCCGGTGTCACGGAACAGCAGTGGCGCGTGTTGCGGGTTTTGAACGAAGAAGGCCCGCAGGAACCGACGCATATTGCCGAACGCGCCTGTCTGCTATTGCCAAGCCTGACGCGTATATTGCAAAAATTGGAACACCGCGGCCTGATCTCCCGACGATGCCATCCCGCGGACCGTCGCCGCCAGATTGTCGAGATCAGTGAGCGCGGTGTTCAGATCATTCACGCCAATCTATCCGCCAGCATGGCGCAGGCGGAACGCATTCGTTCCCAACTGGGGCCGGAAAAACACGAACTGTTGCTGGATCTATTGAATGAGCTGAAAGACCTCAAAACCTGACGTTGGTCGCGCACATCAGAATCTTGTGCAAGGACCCCGCCGGAGATTTTAGAGGGTATCTCAGACGGGGCGGCCAGACTCGGGTTTGGGTTAGGCCTGGCCTAAGGCCGGTTGCCTCACGCCTAGCCTGACGGTCCGGCCCGCGCATCGGAATATATGACGAGCCTGATATGTGGCTCTGATTAGGGTCTTCTAGCCTTTGGGGGAAGGCCATGCACCTATGCTCTCCGAAACAGTCTTAGGGTCAGTATTCATAACCAGCAGATGGCGATTGCCGCGAGTGCGATTGCTGAGATGAAGACCTTGGGACAACGGTCATAGCGTGTCGCCACGCGCCCCCAATCCCTGAGCCTGCCATACATAATCTCGATGCGATTTGTATCTGCGCTTGTCGTACTTGACCGGCGTTTTGTGAGGCCCGTATTCGCCAGAGGCATCTCGCCAGCGCAAATCATTGCGATTGATGAAGATAATTCTACTCAACACACGCCGGTCATCAACGCTTCGCTTGCCATGAGACTTGGGAAAGAAAGGTTCAAGACGTGCCATCTGCGCATCGGTCAGCCGGAAAAGACCAGACATGTTCACCGCTCGTTTTCGAACCGTGAATCACGAGGCTAAGAGAAAACCAATGGGTCCTGAGCCTAGCCAAGAACAGGCAACTCAGCTTTTCTTGAGTCTGAACGCCCGAAAACGTGCGCTTGCAGGAAAAAACTCCAAACGTCAGGTAACGAATCTAAATTGCGAGCTTTTTGCGCCAGTTAATTGACAATCGTGGGCAAAAGCGTGGGGTAAATCTGCCAAGAATGGTGATTACCCGTTTTAATTCAACGTGTTATCATTTAAGTATGGCGACCCCGGCAGGATTCGAACCTGCAACCTGCCCCTTAGGAGGGATGCATTCATAGCGCTATTCCTTTCGTGATTTCTTACTGTTGGGTGTTTGTACAGCGTCATCCTGTACATGGTTTGTACGAAAACGGGCTCTGATGTCGGCCTCGTCGGTCTCTGCGTGGGCATAGATGCGCATGGGCAAATTGGGGTCAGACCAGCGGCCAGCCTTTGCAGCTGTGACCGGATCAACGCCTTGCCGTACGACCAATTCAGTAAAGAAACCGTGCCGCCCAGCGGGGTGGGCTGACAGGTACGGAATACCCGCGCGTTTGCAGATCGTCTTCCAGCGTGTGTTGTAGCCTGTCGAGCTGCCATAGCCGAAAACACGGGCTTTCATCAGCTTGCCGGTCTTGCGGTTCTTTGGTCGCTTCGGCTGAAGCGCGAGCAGCTCTTCCATCATCTGAGGCGAAACCGTGATCCAGCTTTCCGGATGTCCCTTCTGCGCCTTTACCCGAACTTTGTTTTCGTGTGGCCGCAGATCGTCTGGCTCCAATGATACGGCCTGATCAATTCGCGCAGCCGTCTCAAACATAAAACGGACCAACGCGGCATTGTATGGATCAGCCGCATGGCAAAACGCCTCGATCCATTCCTTGTCAGCTGGCGTGCGCTCTACACGGCTAAGCTTCCCTCGCCGCTTGTCCTGCGCGATCCGTTCAAACTTATCGTAAGGCTTCACGCGGATGAGCGGCGTGCCTTCCAGCTCGTGCGCGTTGTTGATCACCGCACTCGCGGGCGTCACGATTTCGCGCCACCAAGTATCGGTCGACGCTTTGGGTTTCAGCTTCGGCCCAAGGCTTTTCAGTAGCGCGCCAGAAATCGCACTCAGCGACAGGTCGCCGATTGCTTCGACAATCGGGATCAACTGCTTCGCTGCTTTTGGGGACGCGTTGTAGAGCATGATTGCATCAGAGAACGTCTTGCTCGGCTCCTCGCCCACGACATAGCGACGAATCTGACGTTCGGTCTCATGGTTTATCCAGTCCCGTGCGCCCTCTTCTGTAGATGCCTTAGTGCTTCGCCGGTATGGGCCGGCGATTGGCCTGCCGTTGTATTCGATCCACCCCTTGGCCCAATAGACACGGCCCCTCTTGTAAATTTGGAGCGGCATGACTGGCCTCCTTCAAAAATTGTATCAATCTGCGCGGGCGTGATGAGCATGGTCCGCCCAAGGCGATAAAAAGCGCCGGTCTCATTGGCCCGTTCGCGCAAAGTGCGTTCAGAAATATCGATCCCCATCCCGGCCATGACTTCGACCCATTGAGCGGGCGTTTTCCCAAGCCCCAGGATCTGAGAGCTGTCTGAATAGTTGGTCTCTGCCATTTCAGTTGTCCTTGTCCGCTTAAGTTGAATCGGCGACACGCATGGAATCGCTTGTTCTGCACCTTCTGACGTGGTCAGATGTGATTAACAGTAAATGTTCGTCATTTTTTGCAAAGTTCGCGAATTACGACGAAGTAGTCAATTGGAAAATTTCGATGCCGCAGAAACATGCTGATCTTTTTGCTGCAATGGGTGCTCGTCTCACCATTGCTCGCAATGAAATCGGCTTCTCACAAGCGGCCATGGCGGAAGCTATCGGCGTCTCACCCCGCGCGTATCACAGCTACGAAAAGGGCCAGCGCGGAATGCCTGTAGAAGCCTTGGTCGCGATGGGTGAGCGGTTCGAGGTGGACGTGCCCTGGCTGCTACTCGGCACCAAATCCATTCGGGCTGGGCATGATTTCGAAGCGCTCAAACACATCGAAAGCTCGCTGGATAAGCACCTCACCGATGAGGGCACAAAAATCAAAAGCGAAAAGCGCGGGGCCATAGTCGCCCGCTGGTATCAATCGCATGTCGAAGGCCGTGAAGTGACGGATGATGACGTGCACACATGGATCGAGTTGGTAAGGGATTAGTCTGGTGAACAAGGCAAGCAAACGCTGGAATATGTTGCGACATTCGGTCTTGGAGCGCACCCGCCGTGAGGTGATCGAACCCTTTGGCCCGCTTTACCTGATCTTTCTGGGAACCAGCGTGTTCTACCTGATTGGCTTGGGCAGACTATCATTGGCACAACAGACTGCTGAATACTCAGTTTTGGCCACCATCATGATTTTTGCAATTGCTGCGGCTGGCTTGGCACTTCCATTTTTGACAGGTGCGGTGCTGACCCTTCGCGCGGCCGATCGAAAACTGGAACGCCTCCAACGCGGGTGATCCGATGGCTTTCGGCATTTTCATCCACCGCAGCGACTCGATCTACGACGACATTCCCTCGGAGCGGTATCAGTTTCCCAAGCAATACCTCTCGCGTGCCCAACAGTGCGAAGGGGATTGGATCGTCTACCTGGAGCCAAGCAAAGTCAAAGAGACCAAAGGGTACTTTGCTGTCGCCAAGGTTCAGGAGATCATTCCGGATCCTAGGAAGCAGGACATGTTCTTGGCGGTGATCGAGCCAGGAACGTATCTTGATTTCGGCGACCCAGTTTCATTCCGGGACGAGAATTCAATCATCGAAAGAGGATTGATTAACGATCAAGGCAAGATATCGGGACGCGCACAAGCCGCAGTAAGAACCCTTTCAGCGGAAGACTTTTCCCGAATAGTCGAACGTGGCCTTGGACGAGATGAGGACATCCTGCCTCGCGTAGGCGACACGATGCAATTGCCAGGGTTTCAAGACGCGCAAACACCTTTTCAACACATGCCTGTACGGGAACGTGTCAACCAGCTGACCAATCGCGCGGTTCGCGACCGTAATTTCAGAAAGAACGTCCTGCGCGCCTACGGGGAGCGCTGCGCTATCACTGGTTTACGTCTCATCAATGGCGGTGGGCGCGCTGAAGTGGAAGCCGCTCATATCAGACCGGTCGAGCATAACGGCCCCGACATTGTCAGCAACGGGCTCGCCCTGTCCGGAACGGCGCATTGGATGTTTGATCGCGGCCTCGTTGGGTTAGCAGACGACCTAACTATTCTGGTTTCCCGTCAGAGCAACGACATCGAAGCCGTGACATCGATGATCAACTCGTCCGGCAAGATCTTGGTGCCGGATCGCCTTGCCAACCGGCCAAGGGCGGAATTTGTGAATTGGCACCGAGAGAATTTTTTCAAGCATTAATACTCAGTGCGGACATTGGCGTAAAACGCAGCTAACGGCCGGAAAGAGCCCACACCGGAAGTGAAAAAATTGCACCTATCTGTACGGTGGCAGAATCTCGCACCGCACCGCTGTGAGAAGAGCAGTCATTCATGCAAACTGCAGCACAGTTCAGATCGACAATAACTGGACTGCGGGTGCGGATTCAACGGATCGCCGCAACACACTGTTCGAACTTCTCTGCCGGTGTTTGGTATTGCAAGGTTTTTCGTAGCCGCTCGTTGAGTTGGCACGCGGCGGCACTGAGTGTAGCCTGGCTGTAGGTGGACATATCGAGGCCTCTGGGAAAGTACTGGCGCAGGAGCCAGTTGGTGTTTGC
This sequence comes from Ruegeria sp. YTSC106, assembly GCF_059609765.1. Taxonomy (NCBI): domain Bacteria; kingdom Pseudomonadati; phylum Pseudomonadota; class Alphaproteobacteria; order Rhodobacterales; family Roseobacteraceae; genus Ruegeria; species Ruegeria sp. YTSC106. Next base: position 62,896 of record NZ_JBXWMI010000009.1, on the reverse strand, counting down.
GTTGCTGCCAGGTTGCCATGGCGACGATCTCCCTGTGAGCGACCATAGCAGCCAACGCAGTTGAGCACGCCCAAAATGCGCGAAAAAATCCTTACCGTAGGATCGAGGTAGCGGTAGAGGCATGTTGTGTTAGGATCCCTGGAGTGAGATTCGAATTTATCAGAATATTGTGCGCGGAATTTTCACGTCCCAGTCGCGAGCGAAAACCTGTACATCATCTTCAAACGCCATTACCCGGCCTTTGAGGAAGAAGTTGGTCGCGTCACACGTCGTGACCAGTTCGCTTTGAGTCCGTACATTCCAGCCTTCGCGGGCGAAACTGAAGCCTGCCTTGTATTCGATGCTGGCCGACAGCGGATCGTCTTCGACAATCGAATACTTTTGTGAATTGCTGGAGCCATAGGTTAGATCGGTCTCTTCAAACCGAATTTTAGCGCCCTCAAACCGAACATCCATCACGATCTGACCCGTCTCAACATTCTGGCTGATGTGGCGCGATCCCGTGGATGGCTTGATGCTCTCATGCGCAGGCGGATCAGCGGACACTGCCGGGCCGAAGGGGTCCCCAATTTCCCCACCAGCATTACTATCCCTAACCGGCAGTTCCAACGAGCAACCCGCCAGGTCAACATCAAGCACCGCCCGTTCAGCCACGGGCCAGGCCATCGGCCACAGCTGTGTAGACAAGGCCAGTCGCAATCTGTGCCCCGGCTTCATGGACCATCCGGTGTCATTAAGCCGGACAGCAACGTCCATGCTTTCGCCCGGGGTGACTTCGGCCAGAACTTCACGGCCATTGCGCTGTTTTAGGTTCAGAATGCCATAGCTGATCAGGGTTGAGGCCCCGTCAGGTGCCACATCGCAAATCCGCGCAGCAATCAGGCCGCAAGAGCAATCGCTTGACAGGCGCAGGTGCACTTTGGTTGTTCCCAACAGATCAAGCGGCTGAGACAATGGTTCACTGTCAAAACAGACCGAGCGTCCATCATCCCCCCTTTGATCTTGCGGGAGCTCCGCGATCCCAGAAATCGGCATATATTCCCCGGACTTCAGGCCAAGGGCGACTGGCGAGCAGATGCTAACACTACCCGCACCGCCAGATGATCCTTCTAACAATACACCAGGCCTAAGATCATACCGGCAGTTCGTGACACTTTGCGTAGGCCAGCCCGGCTCGCCTACCCATCGGCCCTGTCGATCGGTTGGGTTGGGGTCAGGCGCGTGGCTGTCTTGCAGATAGGCCAGAAAGGCCGGAGCATCCATAACGCCGTTCTCTTTGCCCTTCAGCCAATGATCCCACCATTCCAGCGCTAACTGAAGATATCCAGCCAACGGTCCGGGTCCGCCAAGGTTGGGATACACATGACCCCAAGGCCCTGATACCGCGCGGCACGGTGCATCAATGTTTTCAAGCAGACGGATCATGGTGTTGGGCCAGCAATCGTTCCAACCACTTACCCCGAGCACCGGCACTTTGATCTTGTCATACGCCTCGCAAACAGATCCCTGTGTCCACGTCTCATCGCGGAGCTGATGCGTGAGCCATTTTTCCGCGAACATTGGCGTATTTTCCAAACGCTTCATCCACATGTCGCGCCAGCCATCGCCCACGACGGCCGGATCGGGTGGCCTGATGCAAAACCCGAACATGATGCCGCCCCAGCCCAGGCCTTGCCCCGCGTAACCGCCCACCAAATACCCGCCATCGTCGTAATACCGATCAACAGATGCACCCACTGGTATGATGGCTTTCAACGCGGGGGGCTGTTTAACTGCGGTCTGCAAGCTGGCGATGCCGCCCCAAGACAGCCCCATCATACCGACGTTCCCGTCACACCACGGCTGTTTGGACAGCCATTCGACCACTTCGACCGTATCTTGTTGTTCCTGTGGCGAATATTCATCCCGCATGATGCCTTCAGAATCGCCGTGGCCACGCATGTCAGGGCGAATGCAGGCATACCCGCGTGCCGCAAGCCATGCGTGATTGTGGTGATCCCGCATCGCAAGAGAGTCCCGCTTGCGATAAGGGACAATTTCAAGTACCGCCGGAACCGGCTCTTCACTGGCATTCACAGGCAACCACATCTTTGCAGACAGACGTGTGCCATCGGACATCTTAATCCAGATATGTTCGATGATCTCAATCTCGTTCAATGGTGGCGAGACAACGTGCTCAAGGTTATCATTTGGTGTCAGCATTCTTAGTCTTTCTTAAGTTGGGCGAGCCCATGGTAATACGGTATTGATTTGTAAAGGATGCGCCTAACCAAGCGCGCGCGGCGTCAGACAGCGAATGCCGTGGCCTTGGTCAACCTCCCATTGCGGCACCTGCGTACATACCTCGCTGGCCACGGGGCATCGCTCCCGAAATTCGCACCCTGTAGGACGGCGGATCAGGCTAGGAGGCTCGCCTTTAAGGGCGATGCGCTCCAGCCGCGCGTCGGGATCGGGTTCAGGATTGGCACTGAGCAGGCAGTGAGTATAGGGGTGGCGAGGCTGGCTAAAGACGGCTTCAGAGCTGCCTTCTTCGACCAGGCGTCCCAGGTAAAGGATACCCATACGGTCAGCCACATGACGCACAACGTTCAAGTTGTGGGTAATGATTACCATCGACAAGCCCAGGCGTTCACGCAGATCGTTGAGCAAATTGAGAAGCTCTCCCTGAACCGAAACATCCAGTCCAGCGGTTGGTTCATCCGCAAGGATAAGTTTCGGCTCCAACGCAAGAGCGCGGGCGACACCGACGCGACGCGCTTGCCCGCCTGACAACTGATAGGGGTAGCGGTCGGTAAAATGCGCAGGCAGATTGACCAGCTCCAGCAGACGTTTAGCCTCGGCGTTCAGATCCCGCTCTTTCATACCCTGAATGCGGTAGGGTTCCGTGATCAGATTGCCGATAGTCAGGCGGGGCGACAAGCTGCCGACAGGGTCCTGAAACATCATTGCGATATCTTTGCGCAGAGGGCGCATCACCCGTTCCGATGCACCGCGAATTTCACGGCCGTCAAACTTGACTGATCCGCCTTGTGCCGGGGCCAGCCCGGCTATGGCGCGGATCACGGTTGTTTTGCCTGATCCGCTTTCACCAACCATGGCATAGGTTTCGCCAGCCTCAACTTTAAAGCTCACTCCGGCAAGAACATTGACCTTGCCATAGCTGGTTTGCAGGTCTTTGACGTCCAGGATCGTGCTCATACCTGTGCCTCCGCATGGTTGAGCCAACAGGCCGCGTGATGACCTGTTGCGAGTTTTTCAAGAGGTGGAACCTGGGTCGCACAACGCGTCTGGGCCTGATCACAGCGGTCGAGAAAGATGCATCCGTTGGGCAGATTGGCCAAGTCAGGTACTTCGCCGGGAATCGTCGGCAACACGCGGGCGCGTTCTTTGATATGGCCGGGGTCACATTCGATGAGGCGGCGGGTATAGGGGTGTTTGGGATTGTGAAATATTTCGCGCACTTCGCCGCTTTCAACAACGGCACCAGCATACATTACGACAACGCGGTCACAAAGTTCCGCGATCACCCCCAAATGGTGCGAGATGAACAGGATCGAACAATCAAAATCTTTTTGCAGATCCTGCAGGCGTTCGATGATCTGTACCTCAAGCGTGGCATCCAGGGCCGTCGTCGGTTCATCCGCAATAAGAAGATCAGGTTCGCTCATCAATGCCATGGCGATGGCGATGCGCTGACGCATGCCCCCGGAAAATTCATGCGGGAACTGTTTTAGCCGTTCGTCAGGGTCGGGGATGCCGACAACACCCAGCATCCGTGCCGCATTGGCGAGTTTGTCTGCCTTCGACGCGGACGAGCGGTGCTGGATATCAACCATTTGTTGCCCGATTGAGATGACCGGGTTGTGGGTTTGCATCGGGTCCTGAAATACGATTGAAATATCCGAGCCTCGCAAGTCGCGTATGGTGCGTTGACTGGCTTGCAAAAGGTCAACGCCTTTGAAGCGGATTTCCCCCTTGCGAAACCGTGTGTTTGGCGCAGTTAGGCGCAGGATCGAGGAAATCAGTGTGGATTTCCCACAGCCGCTTTCCCCTACGATGCCGACGATTTCGCCCTTGCGAACATCAAAAGTAATATCGCGCAGGGCCTTCAAATCACCATTTGCAGTTTCGTAATCGACACTAAGGCCGTCGATTTCCAGAAGTGTCTCGGTCATCGGTTTTTCCTCAGTTTCGGGTCAACGACGTCACGCAGGCTTTCGCCAAGGAAAGTAAAGCCCAATGTTGCAAGGATGATCGGCAGGCCGCCACCCACCACCAACCACGGCGTCTGACGGATCAACGCATAGCCATCCTTCAGCAACGAACCCCAACTTGGGGTAGGTGGTTTGACCCCAAGGCCTAGAAACGAAAGCCCGGCCTCAAGCGCAATTACGGCAGGGATATCCATCGCCGCCAACACAGCAAGAACGCCGATAATGTTGGGCAGCATATGCACACCCAAAATACGTGACATTGAGGCCCCCATAGAACGTTCAGCGAGGATGAATTCTGAATTGCGCAAAGTCAGTGTCTGGGTTCGGGCCACCCTGCCATAGGTCGGAATCGATGTGGCCATCACCACAAAAACAACTGTTTGCAGGCTGGGGCCAACAAGGGCCACCACGGCAAGGGCGAACATTACCGTCGGGAAGGACCGGATAGTGTCGAACAACAGCATCAGAAAAGCATCGAGCCATTTGGGCCCATAGCCTGCGACCATGCCCAACGTCAGACCAATGGCCATGGCCCCAAAAACGGCAGGCAGCGCCACCTTAAGCGCCACCTGCCCACCCATGATCACGCGGGAGAAAGTATCGCGACCAAGTTGATCCGTGCCTAGAAAATGGTTGAGAGACGGTCCCTGCAACCGGTCCTGGATATTCATGGCGACAGGGTCATAGGGGACAATCCAACTGGCCAAAACGGCGCTAATGACGATCATGCCAACAATAATCAAACCGATCAGTCCAAGAGGGTCTTTGGCGACACCTTTCAAAATGATCATCAACTCGGATTGCGACTTCGTCCCTGGATTTTCGGTAGTGCTTGTCATTTTGCTTGCTCCTACTTCGCGGTTCTTGCGCGCGGATCCAGAAGCGCGTTGGTGAGATCGGCAAGCGCCGTCGACAAAACAAACAGTCCCGTAGAGACAAGAACACCCCCCATCACAACGGGATAGTTTCGGGTGGTGATGCTATCGATCACCAGCTTACCAAGCCCCGGGCGGGCAAATACGATTTCTGTAAAGACCGCAGCACTTAGCAGAAAACCCATCCCCACACCGATCACTGTCACGACCGGCAGAATGGCAATACGCAGGGCATACACCATCACAATGCGCCGCTCATTCAGGCCAAACGCACGTGCGGCGCGAATATGGTTTTCCCCCATGACTTCGAGCATTGATGCCCGCACTAGTCGCGCTGTGTAGCCAACCCAGCTTAACCCGATCGCAAAACAAGGCAGCACCAGGTGGTACGCACGATCCATGAAACCTTCCCCAACACCAATGGCGGGAAACCACTGTAGTTCCACGGAGAAAACCAACAGTACCAGCAGCGCGACAACAAATGCAGGTGCTGCGACAACGCTGACAGAAATGGCAGCCGTAATGCGATCGATCAAAGTATTCGGATGTGCGGCCGCATAGGCGCCCAGAGCAATTCCAAGAGCCGCGGACCAGATAATTGCACCAAAAATCAGTTCCAATGTATACGGCAATTGCTCAAACACGGTGTCGGTAACTGCCCGACCCGAAAAAACATCTATACCCAGATCGCCCTGTAAAAGGCCTTTGTAAAAGATCAGCAACTGTTTCCAGATTGGCTGATCCAAAGCCATTTGCGCAATCAGCGTTGCCTTTAGCTCTGGTGAAGCACGAGGCCCCAACATGATGGATACAGGATCACCCGGCACTGCCCGGATCATCAGAAACATGACCGTAACCGCCACAAGCAGGATAAGCACCGCAAGGGCAAATCTTCGCAAAGCATACGCAACCATCGCGCACCTCTTTCTCTTTTTCGATTTTCCGCCTGAAACGGATTTCAGGTCTTGAGACGCTTGTCATGTCTCATTCAAACCTGTGTCGTCCTTCGCGGCAATCGTGGCCGCGAAGGGTCAACTTCTTTGTTTAGGATTTGCCGAAGTAGCGAAGCTGGGCTATACCATCAGGCCGCAGCGCAGGGATCACATTCGCTGAATGCACAACTGGGTTAGCCTCGTGGGTGATAAAGCGGTAAGCACCACTTTCTTCCATCAGATCTTGCGCCCGACGATACATAGTAGCCCGCTTGTCAAAATCTGTTTCCTGAGATGCTTCGATATGGATCCTGTCGAATTCCTCATTGCTGAAACGCTCCCAGTTCCAGATGCCGATTTGATCGGAAACGAACCATGATGTCGCATAATAAGGGTCTGGCGTCATCGAGTAGCGGTTCAAGATCAGCTGCAGGTTTTCATTGTCGCCTGAGGCCCAGAAGGCGCCGGATTCCAAATTGTTAATTTCAACCGTGATTCCGATTTGCGCCAGTGTCGCCTGAATAACCTGCGCCATCACCGAATTGGTTGTTTTGTTCAGGATGTCGAGAGTGAGCGTGACGTTGGTCTCCCCGGATTCCGCCAGCAATGCGGCCGCCTTCTCAAAGTTGGCTTCCGGTGGAATCAAGCCATTTTCACGATTCCCAGGCAGGCCCGGCGCAAGAATACCTGTCGATGCTTCGGCCGCATTGAAGTATGCCGCTTCAAGAATAGTAGGGACATCTATCGCATGCTGGATCGCCTGACGCAATTTTATGTTTTGGAGCTTTGGATGATCCAGGTTCATGCCTAACCAGACATAAAACAGCGATGGGTATTCGATCAGCGAACCACCGTTCGGGACACCTGCACGATAGCGCTCAACAGACCCCAGAGAGACACGTGTGAAATCCAACTCGCCCGCTTCAAACGCGATTTCAGCGGTGTTTTCATCGTCAATTGGATAAATCTCAATTGTGTCCCAAGCAGCAGCCTCACCTTTCCAGTCAGGGTTGCGTTTGAGCACGGACTTTGATTTCGCGCTCCAACTGTCACGCAGATAGGGACCAGATTCAGCCACCGGGTCCGTACCGATCCGCCCCCCCGCCGCTTCGGTTGCTTTCTTGGAGATAATATTGCCGGTGATGTAGGGCAAAGCGATCGAGAAGAGCGGTGTAAACGGCTCATTCATAACAATCGTTCCCTCACGCTCGCCTGTGACCTCAACATGGCTAAGTGGGCCCATGTCGGGTCTGTTTGTTGATGCAATTTCTTCGGAAACAATGCGCTCAAAAGAGAATTTAACATCCTCAGCCGTCATTGCCCCAAAGCCGTTGGTAAATCCGATATCGTCCCTTAGCGCGAATTTCACATGTGTAGGGTCGACTTGTTCGATCATTGTTGCCGCATCCAACTGCCAGTCCCATTCACGGCCCGGTTTGTACTGGATCAGCTTGTTGTAAACACATGAGTGCATTGTTTCGTCGACGAGGCCCACACTGTACGCGGGGTCCATGGACTTCAAATCACCATATGCTCGTACGCGCAGCACATCATCTGTCGAAGCCATTGCGGACGAGCCCATACCTATCGGCAGCGCAGATGCCGCGCCAAGAGCAGTTGCCCCTTTCAGAAATGTACGGCGCCCCACCGGTGCCTTTGTCCATTCGATTTTCATATTTTCCTCCCTTGGGTTGGTCTAAGAAGCCTTCTTGGTATGGTTTCAGCCCAATTATTTTCTATGGCCTCTGGTGTGTTTGGTATCGGTGACTGTCCGAAACAGCAGGTAAAGAACCATTGCTGCATCGAACTTCTGTTTGAAAGTGTGCTAAATGGTGCATACTTATGCTAACTTGAACGAACTAGAATAAAATAGAACAAGAGATCAGCTATGAAGAAGAATTTTTCTCAAAATCTACGCCACATGTGTGCAAGGAGTGGTTCGGTTTCACATGTCTGCCGCGAAATTGGGATTAACAGGCACCAGTTTGGCAGATATCTCAACGGCGTGAGCATGCCAGCTGCGCACAACCTGCACAGAATTTCATCTTACTTTAATGTTGCGGAAAGTGATCTGTTCGAACCCAATGATCAGTTCATTGAGAAACACAAACAACACTCCAGACACAGTGACGGAACCCCTGCCGATATTCTGGCAACTACATTTTCAGATCAATCAAAACGCTTGCGGCGCTATCTTGGACATTACCACGTCTACCTCACCACGCCGATCTGGGATGGGCAGATAATGTGTATCCTCACGCATATCTATGAACAGAACGGATATGTTGTCGCTCGAACCCTTCAACGCGCTAAATCGAAAGACGGGAGCATGCGCCAGCGTGCAAGATTCGATGGTCTAGCGACGTTTCGTGGAAATCGTATTTACGTTATTGAACGTGAGCCTGACGAGAATGGCAGCATCGTTGAGACAGTGTTGTATCCTGACCGTCGCCAACAGGTGAACTACCTGCGCGGGTTAACGCTTGGGGTTGCGTCCAGACCGGGCCTTGCTCCTTTTGTCTCCAAAACAATCTGGAAACGCATTAGCGAACAGATATCGGCACGCGAGGCCGTTCAAGCCTGTGGCGTCTACGGATTTCACAGTCGGGGTATTGCACCTACAGTACGCGAATTCATGCAATCACCCATCGATACTTTACCCCAGTAGAATTTACCTCCACAAAGGTACCAAAAGTCCCGTAGGAATTGACTATGAAATTAGTGCGTCAGTATGCTCGTTTCTGAGCTGTTTGATGCGATCTGGCTTGCCGACATCCCAGATCATAAGATCAACCGGGTCAACGACCTATTACACTGGAAATAGCGGCCACAAATGACTCAGACGTGCAGCGAACGGCAGGATCGATACCAGGTTTCCTAAACGAAGTTGAAAGTCTGGTCTTGGAAAATTTGCTGCCATGCAGAACGCGCAGCTCTGCGCGCACGAACCAAGCGAGTTCGGAGAGTCAAGAATTTTTGCTCAGCGAGCACGAGTCTCCTCAGCCCGCTCCTCTATTGTTGAACTAGCTCGCGGCGAAAGGTCGGTTTGGAATCAACCGGGATTGGCGTGATTGAACGACCGGTCTGGGTAAATCTGCTGCGCCGCCGAATTTTTCGCGCCGCCAGGGTGAAGTCTTTCTGCGTAAGCAATGGCGGCATGGGCAAAAGGCGGCTCCGTCCCGCAACACTGTCGTCCAACCCCGAGGGCCTGAATGACTGGTTTTCCCGCATGTGCATCCATGGAGTACATTGCAGGCATGTCTCCGAATGTTGCAGAACGCGTTTAGGAATGCCGCAACAGATCTCCTAAACAAGCCAACACTTGCAGTTAGATTAAAGCGAGTGACCCGCACTGCGGTGGCTATCCCTCGCATCTAGCTCTCGTTCAGCCGCTTCTCGGCGTCTTTCGCTAGTTTCCAGCTTGTCTCCAATCTCGCCTGAAGCGTGTCGTAATTCTGCTCCTCGCGCAGCAAGTCGGCCAATGTGGTGACGGACGTGAGATGTGATTTCATCAATAGCGCCACGCAATGCGCCAAGCCATTCACCTTGCTTTCGATCCTGCTGGTCGAGCGTTTCTCCAAGGCGTGCAATTCCTTGGCTGAGCTCTCGCAGGCCGTCACCAACCGCTCGACGGATGCGAGCAATTCGCGCTCCAATGCTGTCAGGGGCTGCGTCATTTAAGGCTCCTTGATCTCGATACAGATGATTGGCGTTTGCCCCATCGTGCAGCTCTTCAATTCCGCTCGGTCCGGGTCCAGCGTCACCCATGTCTGCCCCGCCTGCTCGATCTGTGTCAGGCCAAGTTCCGTCATCTCCGAATGCGCCATCAAACCCGTCCAAAACCAACTCGCCATCAGCACCGTTGCGATCCAGGCCGAGACCATCCCCACGATCACCCAGGGAGATATCGTCAGCCAGCGCCGGATCGTCTCGCTCCGCCTCTCCAACTCGCTCCTGCTGTCGCTCAGAAAGAACCTGATATCGGTCTCGATTGTATGCAGCGCGCTGGTCGCAATGCTGCTGAAATCGCTCTTGAAGCTCTCCAGTTGAGATGCCATCAAGGCGGCGTGGTCGCTGCGTACTGTCTCCAGGTCCGCGTTCAATTTCTCGGCGAGGCGGTTCGGCTTGCCAGTCGTCATGGAAAATCTCTCCTTTTAAACGCCAGCGCTCGCCGGTGTCGGGGTCTTGGGCGGTGATGTAATTCTTGCTCGCACGGGGGATCTCGAACCCCGCGTCAGTGAGTGTGTCGATCATGCTGGCGCGGTCGGTGATGGTGCCGACGCTGACCTGATCGAGGATCCAATCGTGCAGCGCCTCGCGACCTTGCGCGCGCGTCGGCGCTTCAATCGTCGCCCTTACTTCGCGGGCGCGTTCTGGCTCCAAAGGGTCTGCCCAATCGTGGGTCTTGTTCATCAGATCGCGCAGGCTGGAAAAGGCGTGCTCATGTCCCGGCGGAGCGATGTTCAGCGCCTTGCCCGTGCTCAGCTCAAGGCGTGGCGTGCAGAAATGCAGCTCGACATTGCCTTCATGCGAGTGGCGCACCCAAAGGCAATCGTATTGATCCCTTTCCAGCCCTGCAAAGGCCAGAGCCTCAAATAGCTCAATGGCCTCTTGCTGGGCGTCGGGACTGGGAGCATCGCTGTCCGCAAAGCTGATAACGCCTGCCGTATAGCTCCACTTGTTGGGGCTCGCGTCGATCAGGTCACGGGTTTGGTCCGGGTTACCGTGCAGCACCTCGGGCAGCGGGTCGCGGATCTTGGTTTGCGGCTGGCCGTTGTCAACGCGGATCAGATTGCGGTTCTCGTCATAGGCCAGAACTTCGCGCGCGGTCAGGTAGTCAACGGGGGCCGCCCCGCCACCGGTGCCAGTGGAGAAGAATGATATGATCATGCGTCACCGCCTGTGTGTGTCGCCACGATCTGCGCCAATTGCCGTTCGATGACCAAAAGCTGAGCAGCAACCTTGAGCGCATCGATCTGGCTCGCGCGGCCGGACTTGACCGCGACGTTGATCCAGCGGGCGAGCTGATTGAGGTTGCCGCCGACACGGGAAATCGCAAAGGTCAGCTTCGGGTCAACTTTGGGGGCGGGCTTGCGCCTACGCGCCTCGGTCAGCCCCAAAGCCTCGCGCATCAGCGTGGCATTGGGCAGGCCAGCGGCGCGCGCTTTGGCCACGAGCGCTGCCTTCTCCAGCGGGGTGCATCGAAAGATCACGCTCTCGGAAAGGGCCTCTTTGACGCCGCTTGCGTGCGCCTGGTTGGGGTTTGAAGGGGAGGCTTGCCGCCCCTCGCAAGTCCCGCCGATGTAATCGGTGGGTAACCTTGCTCTCTTCACATTGTGAGGACCAGTTGCGTTCATGATCGGAGCTCCGCCGCCTCGATTTCAGCAGGGCTGACCAGGTTTGCGGCCAGCAACGCGGTCACTTGGCCGGGCGTTATGTGGCGGCAAAGTGGGTGCTTGTCCGTGACCCAGTCGGCCAAACCTTTCAGCAATTCGGCCTCTTTGGCTTTGCCCGCTTCTCGCGCCTCCTCAACGTCGTGAAGGTATTTCAGCCAACGACCAGAGGTGAACCAATTGTCGGAGAAGCACACCTTGGATCGGGTGAAGCCTTCACTCTCGCTCGCATAGGCCTGAACGGCGTCCTCGAGGTCTTTGGGATCCACTCCGTTGGCCAGCGCTTGGCGGATTTGTGAGAGGCAAACCGCTTTGCTGCGAATACGATCCTCCGGATAGGCCGACAAAACTTTCTCAGAAACTTCATCCTCTACCGCCGCCTTCGCGTGCGAAGGATTTGGTTTTTGATATGGTTTATATCTGTTCTTATAGGATTTGCCCTCTGGGGCAGATGGCTTGCCCTCAGGGGCAAATGCATCATTTTCCCTTTCGGTCGGATCCATTTGCCCATTTGGGCAAATGGAGTTGCCCAGGGCATACCAAGAGGTCCGGTCATAGCGATCATCGCTGAAATTGCCCTTGATGATCAGCTCCGCGCCGACCAGCTTTTCGAGCGCTGTTCGGATCTGCTTCTCGCTTAGGTATGGGAACAATTCACCGAAGGCCGAGATCGAGTTGTAGGTCCAATAGCGACCGTCGCGCAGGTTGCGGCGATTGGCTTGGTTCTTCTCGATCCAGAAGGTGATGTTCTGGAAGATTACCGCCGCGTTCAGGCCAACACGTCCCGCGATTTCGGGATCAAAGCTATGGCGGCTCATGATTGGCCCCCGAAATACGCACAAACGTGCGATTTTTGTACAGGTTTTGTACGAGAAATCGGCCGTTTCAGCCGAGTTCGCCACGAAAGCCGACGGGCGTTTCTGCACACATTCGCACAACGCCCTGTAAATAAGCCATATTTTTCAGGTGGTTTTGGCGACCCCGGCAGGATTCGAACCTGCAACCTGCCCCTTAGGAGGGGGCTGCTCTATCCAGTTGAGCCACGGGGCCGCGTTTTGCCTTCTGTAACTGGGATTTTCCGGGTTGTCATCGCCTTTGCACAATTGTTGTACACACCGACGTGTTCACGCTACCATCTGGCAAAACAACAACGCAGGTGCCTCCCGTGAACAGTGAAACCAAACGCCCGCTTACCCTTCGTGATGTGTCCGAGGCTTCCGGTGTCTCAGAGATGACGGTGAGCCGGGTTCTGCGTAACAGGGGGGATGTGTCCGACGCCACCCGCACCCGCGTTCTGGCCGCCGCCAAAGATCTGGGATACGTCCCCAACAAGATCGCGGGCGCGCTGGCATCCAGCCGGGTCAACCTTGTCGCGGTGATCATCCCTTCGCTTTCGAACATGGTGTTCCCCGAGGTGATGACCGGCATCAATCAGGTGCTCGAAGATACCGAGTTGCAGCCTGTGGTTGGCGTGACGGATTATCTGCCCGAGAAAGAGGAAAAGGTGCTGTACGAGATGCTTTCGTGGCGACCCTCGGGCGTGATCATTGCAGGGCTTGAACACACTGACGCGGCCCGCGCCATGCTGGATTCGGCAGGTATTCCCGTGGTCGAGATCATGGATACCGATGGCAAACCTGTTGACGCGATGGTCGGCATTTCACACCGCCGGGCCGGACGTGAAATGGCGCAGGCGATCCTGAAGGCCGGGTATCAGCATATTGGCTTCATGGGCACCAAGATGCCGTTGGATCACCGCGCCCGGAAGCGCTTTGAAGGTTTTACCGAAGTACTGGGCAAACACGGGATCGAGATCGAAGATCGCGAGTTCTATTCTGGCGGCTCTGCCCTGGCCAAAGGGCGCGAGATGACGCAGGCCATGCTTGAACGCTCGCCCGAACTGGATTTCCTGTATTATTCCAACGACATGATCGGCGCTGGTGGTCTATTGTACCTGCTGGAACAGGGCGTAGATATTCCGGGGCAGATCGGTCTGGCCGGGTTCAACAACGTCGAGCTTTTGCAGGGTCTGCCGCGCAAATTGGCGACGATGGATGCCTGCCGTCTGGATATAGGCCGTCAGGCCGCACAGATCATCGCTGAACGCCTGAAGGATCCGGATTCTGAAATCGAGACACGAGTCACCCTGACCCCCAAGATCAGCTATGGCGATACTCTGAAACGGCGATGAGCGCCCCCCTGAAACGGCTCGACAACCGGACGGCCCGGGCTATTTTCATGGATCGTCACGCATTGGCCGAACAACCCTCGGGGGCGGCCAAGGGCGCCGAGCTTCTGGACCTCATCCAGCGGCTGGGGTTCGTACAACTCGACAGCATCAACACGGTTGCCCGCGCCCATGATATGATCCTTTTTTCCCGACGGCCTGCGTATCGCAGCGCCAACCTGAAAAGGCTCTATGAAAGGGAAAAAGCGCTGTTCGAACACTGGACACATGATGCGGCCGTGATCCCGATGTCGTTCTATCCCCACTGGCACCTGCGCTTTCAGCGAGATGCGGATCTTTTGAAAGCCCGTTGGAAGAACTGGCGACGGGATGGGTTCGAGCAACAGTTCGAGACTGTCTTGCAACACATCCGCGACCATGGACCAGTGTGTTCGTCAGACGTTGGCAAGGATGAAAAGAAAGGCTCGGGCGGTTGGTGGGATTGGCATCCGTCAAAAACCGCTTTGGAGTTTCTGTGGCGTTCCGGAGCACTGACCGTTGTGGGCCGCGATGGGTTCAAGAAACGCTATGACCTGACCGAGCGCGTGATTGAAACCCGGTTATGCCCCGGTAACATGCCGTGCGATGCAAAATCGACCGTGGATTGGCTGTGCAACGCGGCACTGGACCGGTTGGGGTTTGCAACGTCCGGAGAGCTCGCCGCATTCTGGGATACGGTCAGCGCTGCAGAGACCAAAAACTGGTGTGCCACGGCGTTGGCTCAAGGAAATATCGAAGAGATCGAAATCTCTTGCGCCGATGGACGCCTGCGCAAAACCTTTGCCCGCCCGAATTTGATGGATCGGGCAACCGACTTGCCGCAACCGCCCGGACGGATCCGAGTGCTCAGCCCGTTTGATCCGATGCTTCGGGACCGAAACCGGGCCGAGCGGCTGTTTGGATTTCATTATCGCATCGAAGTTTTCGTGCCCGAAGCCAGGCGGACATATGGGTATTACGTCTTCCCCTTGCTTGAAGGTGATCGATTGATCGGCCGGATCGACATGAAGGCGCATCGCGATCGCGACCTGCTGCATGTCAAGGCACTCTGGCCCGAACGCGGGGTGCGCTGGTCTGACGCCCGCAGCCGACGCCTGAACGCCGAGCTGGATCGGATACGCCGGCTGGCAGGCGTTGAACAGGTCAAGTTTGCAAGGGGTTGGCTGAAAGACCCTAAATAAGGCCTATTCCGCGTCAGTCAGGGTCAGTTTGATCGGTTCCAGCCCATCAATCTCTCCGGCTATCATGTCCCCGGCCACAACCGGGCCTACGCCGGCCGGTGTACCTGTCAGGATCAGATCGCCGGGGCGCAAATGGTAGAAACCGGACAGATGGCTGACAATTTCATCGATCTTCCAGATGAGCTCTTTCAGAGTAGCGTCCTGGCGCAGTTCGCCGTTCACACTCAAGCGGATGTTTTTGTCATCGTCCGGTGACCAGGCCGCCGCAGGGATCAGCGGCGCGAAGACTGCTCCGTTTTCGACATCTTTACCTAGGTCCCAAGGCCGCTGTTTGTCCCGCTCGCGGAATTGCAGATCACGGCGGGTCATATCGAGCGCACAGCCATAGGCATAAACCGCATCCCACGCCTGCGCACTCGAGGCGCTAAACACCGGCTTTCCGATGGCCAGCGCCAGCTCCATTTCGTGATGGTAATTCGTCGTCCCCGCCGGGTACGGAACCGTCGCGCCGGACAGGATCGCGTTTGGCGCGGATTTGGTGAAATAGAACGGCGCATCGCGATCCACTTCATTTCCCATCTCTGCTGCATGCGCGGCGTAGTTTCGCCCGACGCAGAAAATGCGTCCGACAGGATACCCGGCCGTCTCGCCAACGACAGGGATGGTTACGGGATCGGGAAGGGAAAACAGGCTGTTTGACATCGTGGTTCCTGAATTTTTCATCGCTGCCATCTTACGCCTGCCAGAGCTGCCAGCAAGCCGGGAATGCACGCTGGATTTCGCCAATATCCAAGAGTTTTTTCAGCGCGAACCTGCTCCATTCTGACCTGAACGCCCAGTGCCATTTGAATGCAGTTTCACATCCGCCTTTGTTGGCGCATCGGGGCTCGGCAGGTCGGAACTTTTCTTGGCCCAGGCTCAAGTCGGGTTAAGCTCTTAATCAGCGTGACGGGGCGAATCCATCTTCCGGGGTGTAAAGATATCAAAACAGCGCGGCTAGAAAAACAATCAGCCACAATGACGCGAGGAAACCACTTGCGGGCTCAGTTGTCGTTCAGCAAATGCCTGAGGTCAGTATTCATAACCAGCAGATGACGGTAGCCGCGAGTGCAATTGCTGAGATGAAGACCTTGGGACAACGATCATGGCGTGTCGCCACGCGCCCCCAATCCCTGAGCCTGCCAAACATAATCTCGATGCGATTTGTATCTGCGCTTGTCGTACTTGACCGGCGTCTTGTGAGGTCCGTATTCGCCAGAGGCATCTCGCCAGCGCAAACCATTGCGATTGATGAAGATAATCCCACTCAACACCCGATTGTCATCACCTCGAGGCTTACCGTGCGACTTCGGGAGGAAGGGGGCGCGCTTCGCCATCTGCTCGTCGGTTAGCCAATAAAGGTCGCTCAGGTCACCGCTCGGTTTTGAGAGCCCTTAATCACGCAGCGCACCGAAAATCAATCCAGCCTGACCCTGGCTGCTTGCAAAAGAGGACCGCCGGTTAGAGGTCCCGGCGGCTCAGACTTTGAGGCGTTACTGTTAAACCGGGATACCCGCTGGCAACGGTTTTATGCGACGACTTCCTGCTCGGGGGCGCTGAGTGAGATGACGAACACGACAGCCGCACCATTCAGCCAGTAGAACACCGCATCCAGCCCTGAGAAACCCAGAACGCTGGGGGCAAACAGGAAGGTGATGCCGACGATCAAGTCTACGGCTAGATGAAACTTGTAGGGAAGGACCCGCCAAATCCCAAGATGATGATCGGTCAGAACCGTCAGAACAAACGCAGCGACACCGGTGACAACGGAAAGCCACAGGGCCAGTGGGTTGGACTGACCCAATCCCAGCAGGAACGGCAACGTCATGAGGGCAATGGCAACAGGGTAGTCGAGGTAAGCATGGACATAGCGGGTAACGAAACGCAGGGACATGAGATCTTCCTTTTCTCAATTAATGATAGAAGGAAGTTAGGACGCCGAAGCTGAACGCTGAATTCCTGATCGTCTCTGATATCATACAGATCGTTCAGAATGCTTGGTGGATCAATGCATCGCCCGGTACGCAGCCGGCGATAGCCCAACCTGTTTCTTGAACACACGTGAGAAAGCTGCCTCAGAGGCATACCCAACCTCGGCGGCTGCATCTGCCACGTTCCATCGTGCCTCGGTCAGACCATGGCACGCGATCTGCATCCGCCAATCTGTGAGGTACTGCATCGGCGTTGTACCCATCTTTTCAGCAAAAAGCTGAGCAAAGGCAGTGCGCGACATACCCGCCACACGTGCCAATGACGCAACGCTCCAGTCATTGGCCGGGGCTTGATGGAACGCGGTCAACGCCCGCGAGATACGCAGATCAGCAAATCCTGCCAACGCAGAATCCTGCGGGCTCTGACGTTCCAGATAGGCCCGGATCGCCTGTGCAAACAGGACCTCGGACAGTTTCAGCGCGATCAGGTCGCCACCGATTCTTGCGCCTGAAACCTCAGAGCCAATCATGCGCAGTGTGGATTCCATCCACGATCCGGCCTCTTCGCCATAATTCTCGATCAGGATATAGGGCGGCAGGCGGTCGATCAGCATATGCCCGGTGCCGTTTCGGCCGGCCGGGCTGGTAAAAGAGAAATGACCGCAGATCAGCTGCGTATCCCGTTCCTCGTCATCACCGCCATAGACCAGCACGCCCTCGCCCTTGTAGCCCGCACGCTCCAGCACCTGCTCCAGAGGCAGTGCATCCAACGGCTTTACCTCGGCACAGAGCAACGCGTGCGGCGCCCCGTGGGGTATCAGGATCAAGTCCCCCTGCCTTAACCGCAGGGTTTCCCCCGTGGTCGAGACATGTACCTTGAGCTCGCCACGCTGCACAAAATGAAACCGGGCCACGTTTTCGAACCCCGGCACCTGAATTCCGAAGGGCGGCGTGAACGACGTGCGGAAATAAAATGTGCCACGCAGGGAAAGGCGGGTGAGAATATCGCTGAGAAGGTCCAACATGTGCTGAAGATACGCAATCTGTGCAATCCGTCCAGACGACTGAACGGTTTGCACAATAATTTGCACGTTTGGTAACAATCACACCCCGACAAAGCAGAGCGCAAAAGCTTACGAGCGGACCAGTTTCTCGTAGTCTTCGGCGATTTGGCGGGTCAGGTCGCCGACCTCGAATGTGTATGCGCCGATCTGCCCGACAGGCGTTACCTCGGCCGCGGTGCCGGTAAGCCAGCACTGTTCGAAGTCAGCCATTTCTTCGGGCTTGATGCGGCGTTCATGCACGGTAATGCCGTTGTCTTTCAGCATCTGGATCACCGTCTGGCGGGTGATGCCGTTCAGGAAGCAGTCTGCCAGCGGGGTATGCACCTCGCCATCCTTGACGAAAAACACGTTCGCACCGGTGGCCTCGGCCACGTATCCGCGCCAGTCCATGAACAAAGCGTCCGAGCATCCTTTGGCTTCGGCCTTGTGCTTGGAAATGGTGCAGATCATGTAGAGACCTGCTGCCTTGGCGTGAACCGGGATGGTTTCCGGGCTGGGGCGTTTCCATTCGGCAATGTCCAGCTTGGCACCCTGCATCTTGGCATCGCCGTAATAGGCACCCCAGGGCCAGACCGCGACCGCCATGCGAACAGGGTTGCGGGCCGACGCGACGCCCATATCCTCACCCGAGCCGCGCCAGACCAGCGCCCGCACATACGCGTCCTGCAAACCGCTGGCCTTCAGCGCTTCTTCCTTGGCGGCTTCGATTTCATCAACCGAATAAGGCATTGGCATATCCAGCGCCTCGGCCGAGGCGATCAGACGCCGGGAATGGTCGCGGCTTTTGAAGATCTTACCGTTGTATGCGCGCTCGCCTTCGAATACCGATGACGCATAGTGCATTGCGTGGGTCAGAATGTGCACGTTGGCCTCACGCCAGGGCACCAGTTTGCCATCCATCCAAATGGTGCCATCACGATCATCATACCCCGCCATGCGAAACCTCCTGAACCGGGTTGGGTTTTCGATTATTGCGTCAATTAAGTCCGATACGGACACAATATTGCGCAAAAACTGCGATTCGATACCGCTCTCCTCTTGGAATGTCAATAACGCTGACATAAACTCGGCCCCGGAGTAACGAATGAGGCATGATATGTCCGACATCCGCCCGACCCCGCGTTATGGGGGCGAGAGCCTGTTGTTTTTGACCGATGAGCAATTGCGGCAGGGGATCGAGGCCATGTTCTTCGCCTATCGCGGCTTTACGGCTGATCCCGATCGTATCCTCGCGGAACTGGCCTATGGCCGCGCCCACCACCGGGCAATCCACTTCATCAACCGCGCGCCGGGCACGACGGTCAACAACTTGTTGGCCATCCTTGGCGTGACAAAGCAGTCTCTAAACAGGGTTTTGCGAACCTTGATCGAGGATGGTCTGGTTGAAAGCCGCGTGGGGACAGTGGACAAACGCGAACGCCACCTATTTCTGACAGAACAGGGGAAGGTGCTGGAAACCACGCTGTCAGATGCCCAGCGGGCCAGAATGCGTGCCGCCTACAAGGATGCCGGTCCCGAAGCCGTGGCTGGATTTCGCAAAGTGCTTGAAGCAATGATGGATGCTGATATGCGTCATGCCTACACGAAACTTCGGGATACGACCTCATGAGCGATATGGATGCCCATCTGCTGATTGTCGACGATGACGAGCGCATTCGCGATCTGCTCAAGAAGTTTCTGATGCGAAACGGGTTTCTGGTTACAGCGGCACGGGATGCGGCCCACGCGCGGCGCGTATTGTCGGGGTTGGATTTCGACATGATCGTCATGGACGTGATGATGCCGGGCGAGGATGGTGTCAGTCTGACCCGTGCTTTGCGGGAAACGCATACGACACCGATCCTGCTGCTGACCGCAAAGGGTGAGACGGAACATCGGATCGCGGGCCTTGAGGCCGGGGCGGATGATTACCTGGCAAAACCGTTCGAGCCGAAGGAACTGCTGTTGCGGATCAACGCGATCCTGCGCCGGATGCCGGAAACGCCGGCAGAAGAAACCACGGCGAAGATCCTGAACCTCGGGCCCATCCGCTATGACATTGAACGCGGTGAGATGTGGCAGGGCGAAGACCCGGTCCGTCTGACCGCAACCGAAAGCCAGTTGATGAAGATATTCTCGGCCCAGCCCGGAGAGCCGATCAGCCGTGCCAAGCTGGTCGAGGATCTGGGTCGCGACAAGGGCCAGGCGCAGGAGCGCGCGGTGGATGTGCAGATCACGCGCCTTCGACGCAAAATCGAACAGGACCCCAAGCAGCCACGCTATTTGCAGACTGTGCGGGGCGCAGGGTATATGCTTGCGCCGGATTGAGGTGCCGCTACGCGGCCTATTTCGGCCTTCGGCGAGGATATTATTAGCCAGATGAAGATGGGATCCCAATGACGACTGCACTATTGACCCATGCCGATTGTCTGAGCCATGTGACGCCTGACGGGCACCCGGAGCGTGTGGCGCGGCTGGAGCACATTTTGCATGCATTGGAAGCGCTGGACCTGGAGCGGGTGACGGCTCCGCTGGCTGCGGATGACGATCTTCTGCGCATTCATCCAAAGAGTTATATTCGAGACATTCGATTCGCGCGCCCTTCGAATGGGTTCGCACAGATCGACGGGGATACGTTCCTGTCTCCGGGATCGGTGGACGCAGCCTACCGCGCGGCGGGTGCGGTGGTACGGGCGGTTGACCTGGTATTGAGCGGTGAAGCCTCGAATGCGTTCTGTGCCGTTCGCCCGCCGGGGCACCATGCGGAAACCGAAGCGGCAATGGGCTTTTGCCTGTTTGGAAATGCTGCATTGGCGGCGAAACACGCGCTGGACCATCACGGTTTGAATCGTGTGGCCGTAGTCGATTTCGATGTACACCATGGAAATGGAACCCAGGACCTGTTGTGGGATGAAGCACGGGCATTGGTGATAACCAGCCAGCAGATGCCTTTGTGGCCCGGATCGGGCCGGCCCGAGGAAACGGGTGTTCATGATACGGTTGTCAACATCCCTCTGGCGCCAGGCAGTGGCGGAGCCGAGATGCGGGCCGCCTATGAAACAAAGGCCTTTCCACGCCTGCGGGCTTTTAGGCCGGAACTGATTATCATTTCCGCCGGGTTCGACGCCCATCAGGACGACCCGCTCGCCAATCTGAACTGGGCTACCGATGACTTTGCCTGGATCACCGCAGAGCTGTGCAGAATTGCCAACGAGGTCTGTAGCGGTCGTATCGTCTCGACTCTGGAGGGCGGGTATGATCTGAACGCACTGGCTGAGGCCACACGCGCCCATGTGGAAGAATTGATAAAGGCAGCCCGATGACTGAGACCTCCGTAGACCAGATGACATTCGAACAGGCGATGAAAGAGCTTGAGGCCGTAGTTGGCCAGCTGGAACGTGGCGACGTCGCGCTGGATCAATCAATTGCGCTCTATGAACGCGGCGCGGCGCTGAAGAAGCGGTGCGAGGATGAGTTGAAGCGCGCAGAAGAAAAAGTCGCAGCGATCACTCTGGATGCCAACGGTCAGCCAACTGGTACGACGCCCGCCGAAGGTCTGTGAATGTTCCCCGAAAGACTTGCGCAGGATGCAGCCAGCATTCAATGCCAGTTTGATCTGGTTCTAGGCGCATTTGAAGACGTCGATGTGACCCGGGCCATGGCATATGCCACCCGAGGCGGCAAACGATTGCGCGGGTTTCTGGCTTTGGAAAGTGCCCGACTTCATGATGTCGAAGAGAGTCGTGCGATCTGGCCTGCAACGGCTATTGAAGCGCTGCACGCTTATTCTTTGGTGCATGACGACCTGCCCTGCATGGATGACGATGACCTGCGCCGCGGTCGTCCCACTGTTCACGTGGAATGGGATGAAGGGACAGCGGTTCTGGCCGGCGATGCCCTTCACACGCTTGCTTTCGAGCTGTGCATGCATACGGAGGTGGGAGGAGCAGACATTCGTGCAGATCTTGCCCTGACGCTGGCCAGAGCCAGCGGCGCACAAGGGATGGTGCTGGGACAGGCGCTGGACATTGCAGCTGAAACCGCCGCCGAACCGCTGTCGCTGGACGAGATCACGCGTCTTCAGGCCGGCAAGACGGGCGCTCTGATCGAGTGGTCTGCCTGCGTTGGAGCAACTATGGCCCATTCAGACCCGGAACCGTTGCGCCAATATGCCCGGGCACTGGGCCTTGCTTTTCAGATCGCCGATGACATCCTTGATATTGAGGGCGATGCCAAAAAGGCAGGCAAACGTTTGCAAAAGGATACCGAGGCAGGGAAAGCCACCTTTGTTTCACTTTTGGGTCTGCCCGCTGCCAAAGCCCGCGCAGGTGAGCTGGTGGATCAGGCCTGTACAGCTTTGGATGGGTATGGTCCGAAGGCAGAAACCTTGAAGGAAGCCGCCCGCTTCGTTATTGCCCGGGACAGCTAAGCCAGGAACGCGCCACATGTCTGACCGCCCAAACACGCCACTGCTGGACCTTGTAAGCCGCCCTGCGGATCTCAAGCAGTTCTCGGACGCGCAACTGCACCAGGTCGCTCAGGAGCTGCGGGCGGAAACGATCTCGGCTGTTTCCGTCACCGGCGGGCATCTGGGGGCTGGCTTGGGTGTCGTTGAATTGACTACGGCGTTGCACGCTGTGTTTGATACGCCCCGAGACAAGATCATCTGGGATGTGGGTCATCAGTGCTATCCGCACAAAATCCTGACCGAGCGACGTGATCGCATCCGAACTCTGCGCATGAAGGATGGCCTCAGCGGCTTCACCAAGCGCAGCGAGAGCCCCTATGATCCATTTGGCGCGGCGCATTCCAGCACGTCGATCAGCGCTGCCCTGGGTTTTGCTGTCGCACGGGATCTGGGGGGCGTAACGCCTGAAGGGTTGGGTGACGCAATTGCAGTGATCGGCGATGGCTCGATGTCTGCGGGCATGGCTTTTGAGGCGATGAACAATGCAGGCCACCTGAAAAAGCGTCTGATTGTCATTCTGAACGACAACGAGATGAGCATCGCGCCCCCGGTTGGTGCCTTGTCCAGCTATTTGTCGCGTATCTATAGCGAAGAACCGTTTCACGATCTGAAAGCTGCTGCCAAAGGCGCTGTCTCATTGTTGCCTGAGCCATTCCGAGAAGGCGCCAAGCGCGCCAAGGAGATGCTAAAAGGCTTGGCGGTGGGTGGCACGCTGTTTGAAGAGCTTGGGTTTTCCTATCTCGGCCCGATAGATGGCCATGATATGGACCAGCTGCTGCCAGTTCTGCGCACTGTGAAATCGCGGGCAACCGGGCCGATCCTGATCCATGTATTGACGAAAAAAGGCAAGGGCTATGCCCCCGCCGAGCAGGCACGCGACAAAGGTCATGCCACGGCAAAGTTTGATGTGGTGACTGGGGAACAGAAGAAGGCGCCCTCAAACGCGCCATCTTATACATCTGTATTTGGCAAGGCGCTGGTGGACGAGGCCGCGCGAGACGACAAGATCGTCGCAGTGACTGCTGCAATGCCGGACGGTACCGGTCTGAACCTGTTCGCTGAACGCTATCCGTCGCGTTGCTTTGATGTGGCGATTGCCGAGCAGCACGGCGTGACGTTTTCGGCTGCGCTTGCAGCAGGAGGAATGAAGCCGTTTTGCGCTATGTATTCGACCTTCCTGCAGCGGGGCTATGACCAGGTTGTACATGACGTGGCAATTCAGCGCTTGCCCGTACGTTTTGCAATCGACCGGGCAGGGTTGGTCGGGGCCGACGGCGCCACCCACGCAGGGTCGTTCGACATTGCCTATTTGGCCAATCTTCCAGGTATGGTCGTCATGGCTGCCGCTGATGAGGCCGAGCTGATGCATATGGTGGCAACTGCTTCCGCACATGACGAAGGCCCCATCGCCTTCCGCTATCCGCGCGGTGAAGGCGTCGGAGTTGATTTGCCCGAACGTGGAGAGATTCTTGAGATCGGCAAGGGCCGCATTCTCCAGAATGGCGCGCGGGTGGCTCTGCTTTCCTTTGGTACACGTCTGGCCGAGGTCCAGAAGGCGGCGGAATCCCTTTCAGCCAAGGGCATAACGCCCACGATTGCCGACGCTCGTTTTGCCAAACCTCTTGATCGCGACCTTATCCTGGATCTGGCGTCCAGCCACGAAGCTTTGATTACCATCGAAGAAGGGGCTGTTGGTGGATTCGGCAGCCATGTCGCGCAATTACTGGCGGAAGAAGGTGTATTTGATCTGGGGCTGAAGTACCGCTCGATGGTTTTACCTGATACCTTCATTGATCAAGCGAATCCTGCGGACATGTATTCTGTGGCCGGCATGAATGCCGAACATATCGAGGCGAAAGTACTGGACGTTCTGGGCGTCGCCTCGATCGGAGAGAAACGCGCTTAGCGCGCCTGTCAGTGGGGTAGCGGGCGTCTGGAACGCCGACCTCTGTTTGATCAGGTTTTTTTTCTGGTGCCGCTGAAGGGACTCGAACCCCCGACCCCATCATTACGAATGACGTGCTCTACCAGCTGAGCTACAGCGGCACCTTAAGCCATACGGATCTGGTTATGACCGGATGCGAAAGGTCGTTTAAACTGTCACTCTGCCGCCTGCAAGCCCGGTTGTAATCGGTTTGGTGTCGCCTGGCTCGGCGACCGATCTCAACCTGTGAGCCGTCAGCCTGTAACCAACCTGTCGAATTGGAATTTTGGTTAGTGAATTTATTGTAACGTCGCGGATTCAAAATTGACTGAATTTCAATAATTCCATATTTCATGAAATATGATAAAAGAGATAATCGATCAACTTGCTATCCTTGGCCACTCGCAACGTATCACCGTGTTTCGCATGTTGATGCGACGGTTTCCTGACAGGGTTCCCGCGGGCGAGCTGGCGACAGAGCTGGGTGTCAAACCCAGCACCATGTCGAACTACCTGAATGCGCTGCTACGGTCGGGGCTTGTTAAGCAGGAACGATCCGGGACGTCTCTGCTCTATTCGATTGAAATGAAGAATGTGCAGCAAATGCTCGATTTCCTGATTGTGGACTGCTGCCGCGGCCGACCTGATCTTTGTTTACCTTCGACCAAGGGAAGTGAGACTATGACTGACCGGAAGTTCAATGTGCTGTTCATTTGTTTCGGCAACTCTGCCCGCTCTATTTTTGCCGAATCCCTGCTGCGCGAGATCGGCGGAGATCGGTTCAACGCGTATTCAGCCGGGACACAACCAAGTTCGGAGCTAAACCCCTTTGCGGTGCAGGTTTTACGCGACAAAGGGCACGATACCTCGATCCTGCGGTCAAAGAATCTGTCCGAGTTTTCGGCACCGGACGCGCCTGCCATGGATTTTGTCTTCACCGTCTGCAACCAGGCGGCCAACGAGGAATGTCCGGCATGGGAAAGCCAACCGATAAGTGGCCACTGGGGTATGGAAGATCCGGTCAAGGCCGATGGCACCGACGCCGAGAAAAGCCTGGCCTTTCAAAACGCCTATGGCGCACTGAAGCGACGGATTCAGGCCTTTACAACGTTGCCGGTCGAAAGCCTTGACCGGATCGCCTTGCAATCCGTCATTGATGAAATCGGGCGCGCTTCACTCGAGGAAACGAAATGACAACCTACGCACTGAACGGCCTCGGCCGGATGGGAAAACTGGCCCTGAAACCTCTGCTTGAACGAGGCGCAAAGATAGCCTGGATCAACGATGCCGTCGATGATCCCGAGATGCATGCGCATCTGCTGGAATTCGACACGGTGCACGGGCGCTGGGACGCAGAATTTGCCCATGATGCCGACAGCATCTCGGTTAACGGAACCCGCCTGCCTTTTATTGGCACCAAAGACCTGAGCGCGTTGCCGCTGGACGGTGTTGACGTGGTGATCGACTGCACCGGCGTGTTCAAGACCGAGGCGAAGCTGGCAACGTATTTTGACGCTGGGGTGAAGAAGGTTGTTGTCTCTGCTCCGGTCAAGGATGGTCCGACAGCCAATATCGTCATGGGTGTAAATGACGGAACCTACGACCCCGCGGCGCATAGGATCGTTACGGCGGCCTCGTGCACGACAAACTGTCTTGCGCCTGTCGTAAAGGTCATTCACGAAAACCTGGGCATCCGCCATGGATCGATGACGACGATTCACGACGTAACCAACACGCAAACCATTGTGGACCGGCCTGCCAAGGATCTTAGGCGCGCACGCTCGGCCCTGAACTCTTTGATCCCGACGACGACAGGCTCGGCCACGGCCATCACTTTGATCTATCCGGAACTCAAAGGTCGTTTGAACGGCCACGCGGTTCGGGTGCCGTTGCTGAACGCCTCGCTGACCGATTGCGTATTCGAGGTTGAACGCGAAACCACGGTTGAAGAGGTCAACGCCTTCTTCAAAGCCGCAGCCGAGGGTGAACTGAAGGGCATTTTGGGATATGAGACGCGCCCGCTGGTGTCCACCGATTATACCAATGACGAACGCTCTTCGATCGTCGATGCACCATCGACCATGGTTGTGAACGGGACGCAGGTGAAAATCTACGCGTGGTACGACAACGAGATGGGTTATGCGCACCGGCTGGTGGATGTCGCGCTGATGGTCGGGGCATCGTTGTGACGCATCGGCCCGAAGGACTGTCGGCCTATATCGCGGTCACGGCTGCCTATTGGGCCTTCATGCTGACCGACGGGGCGCTCAGGATGTTGGTGCTGTTGCACTTTCACACCCTGGGCTTCTCGCCGGTGCAGCTTGCCTATCTGTTTGTGCTCTATGAAATCGCCGGGATTGTCACCAACCTGTCCGCCGGTTGGATCGCCGCACGGTTCGGGCTGACCTCGACCCTCTATGCTGGGCTGGGGTTGCAGATCGTCGCGTTGCTCGTCATGACGCAGCTTGACCCGAACTGGACCGTCGCAGCTTCGGTCACATTTGTCATGATTGTGCAAGGGGCCAGCGGAGTGGCCAAGGATCTGGCCAAGATGTCTTCGAAATCGGCGGTCAAGTTGCTGGCTCCATCCGAAGGAGGCGAGTTGTTTCGATGGGTTGCGATTCTGACAGGTTCCAAAAACGCCGTAAAAGGGCTGGGATTCCTGTTGGGGGCCGCCATGCTTGCAACGCTGGGCTTCATACCGGCAGTGCTTGCCATGGCCGCCGTTCTGGCGGTGATCCTGGTCGCATTGAAGCTGTTCATGCCTGCGGGCCTGCCGAAGGGGCGCAAGGATACCAAGTTCTCTGAGGTTTTTTCAAAATCCGCAAATGTGAACTGGTTGTCTGCAGCACGTGTCTTCTTGTTCGGCGCGCGGGATGTTTGGTTCGTGGTCGGCATCCCGATCTATTTCTATGCTGTTCTTTCAGATGGCACCGAAGAGGGTAATCGGGTCGCGTTCTTCATGATCGGAACATTCATGGCGGTATGGATCATCCTCTATGGAGCCGTGCAAGCCAACGCGCCAAGG
This sequence comes from Ruegeria sp. YTSC106, assembly GCF_059609765.1. Classification (NCBI taxonomy): domain Bacteria; kingdom Pseudomonadati; phylum Pseudomonadota; class Alphaproteobacteria; order Rhodobacterales; family Roseobacteraceae; genus Ruegeria; species Ruegeria sp. YTSC106. The sequence goes on along the minus strand of NZ_JBXWMI010000009.1, from coordinate 35,641 downwards.
ATTCTTCGTGCGTCAGATCGAACCGAAGGTGATCTGATCCGCGCTGCACGCAGCTGGGCGGCGATCCTGTTCTGTGTTCCTGCGGCTCTAACACTGGGTGTGTTGATTTCGGATGGTCCCGAGACCTGGCTGACCCTGACACTCATCGCAGGCTTGCTGATCTTCGGTGTGATCTTCGGGGTCAACTCATCGCTGCATTCCTATTTGATTCTTGCCTTCACCCGGTCCGAGCGTGTGACGATGGATGTCGGCTTTTACTACATGGCCAATGCGACAGGGCGGTTGGCCGGCACCGTTTTGTCTGGCCTGACCTATCAGGTCGGGGGGCTGCCCCTGGTGCTGGGCACGGCGGCCGTGATGGTTGGCCTCGCTGCTCTGACGTCCGGCAAACTTACGGATCAAACTTCTGAGGCGCTATTATGAGCATTTTTGAACGGTATCTCACGATCTGGGTTGCGCTTGCGATGATCGGTGGCGTCCTGATCGGACTGGCCGCGCCGGGTCTGGTGCAGCTGGTGGCAAAAGCCGAGATTGCCAGTGTCAACCTGGTCGTGGCGGTGCTGATCTGGGCAATGGTTTACCCGATGATGGTCAACGTCGATTTCGGCGCAGTCGCCGGGGTTGCCCGCCAGCCGCGTGGTCTGATTGTGACCCTGGTGGTGAACTGGCTGATAAAACCTTTCACCATGGCACTGCTGGCCGTTCTGTTTTTTGACTATGTCTTCGCGCCCTGGATCGCGCCCGAAGATGCTGCGCAATACACTGCCGGTCTGATCCTGCTGGGTGCAGCCCCTTGCACCGCCATGGTGTTTGTGTGGTCGCAACTGACCAAAGGCGACGCGACCTACACGCTGGTTCAGGTCTCGGTCAATGATCTGATCATGGTCGTGGCATTTGCGCCGATCGTGGCCTTTTTGCTGGGGGTCACTGACATCGAAGTGCCGTGGCAGACTTTGGTTTTGGCCACAGTCCTTTATGTGGTGCTGCCGCTTATCGCAGGGTTGATCACTCGCCAAAAACTAGGCTCTAAAACGGCCATAGAAGCCTTTTCGGCGCGGGTGAAACCGTGGTCCGTCATGGGATTGATTGCAACTGTAGTTATCCTGTTCGGCCTGCAAGGTCAGACCATTCTTGCGAAACCTGCGGTCATCGTTCTGATCGCCGTTCCCATTCTGATCCAAAGCTACGGTATTTTTGCCATTGCCTATGGCGCCGCTTATGCGCTGAAGGTTCCCCACCGGATCGCAGCGCCATGTGCCATGATCGGGACATCGAACTTCTTCGAACTGGCCGTTGCCGTTGCAATCAGCTTGTTCGGCCTTCATTCCGGCGCGGCACTGGCGACGGTTGTGGGTGTCCTTGTCGAAGTGCCGGTGATGCTGTCGCTTGTGGCATTCGCCAACCGAACCCGCCAGCGTTTTCCGGAGCCTGCGACACGATAGGATTGGTCAACGCAGCAGAACGACTGTCATATCTGGCGGCTGCGCGCCGCCAGAGTCCCATCTCGCGCTGCTTCAGAAATCCACGCCACGCTGGGCTTTGATACCGGCCTGGAACGGATGTTTTTCCTCGGTCATTTCAGTAACCAGGTCGGCATAGTCACGCAGCGCTTGCGGTGCATCACGTCCGGTCAGGAATACGCTGGTCTTGTCCGAGCGCGCGTTCAAACCCTCGATGACCTGTTCGACCGTCAGGTATTCGTAACGCAAGGCGATGTTGATCTCGTCCAGTACAACCAGATCGTATTCGCCACTGGACATCAGGGCACATGCCTTGTCGAAGGCTGCATTGGCAGCAGCTATGTCACGCTCACGATCCTGCGTGTCCCAGGTAAAACCTTCGCCCATCGTATGCCATGTCACCAGATCGCGCTCTTCGAAGAAACGGCGCTCGCCGGTTTTCCACTTGCCCTTGATGAACTGCACCACACCAACCTTCTGGCCCCAGCCCAAGGCGCGAATGACCACGCCGAACGCGGCCGAGGACTTGCCTTTGCCTTTGCCGGTATTGATCAGGACCAGACCACGGCTTGGATCCACAGCCTCGGACACTTTCTTGCGGTGCTGGGCCTGCACCTTCTGCATCTTTTCCTTGTGATCCTGCGCGTTGCTCATTTGGGAACCTCTTTGACTGTTCGGCCCAACCTAGGGGAAGATTACAAAAGGTAAAGTCACGCTTTGGGGTCAGTAACCGACCGGGCCTTGCCACGCTCCAGCCCCAACTGGTGTTCGCGCCAGATGACAACAACATTGCCTGCGATCACCAGTGCGGCCCCGATCAAGATTGCAAGCGTTGGCAGTTCGTCGAACCAGACATAGCCGATCACAATCGCAAAAAGCATGGTTGCATAGTCATAAGGTGCCAGCATCGAGGCTTGACCAAACCGATAGGAGGAAGTGACCAAAATCTGCGCGACGCCGCCGATCAGGCCCATCATGACCATGATCAGAGCCTGATTCCACGTTGGCATTGACCACCCCCAGAGTGCTGTCAGGGCAGACAAAAGCGTCGCGGTCATCGAGAAATAGAACACGATGGCCGCAGGGTGATCGACCTTGACCAATTGCCGGATATGGATTTGAACGAAAGCACGGGCAAGGGTAGCACCCAGCACACATAAGGCGCCGATAGTGGCGGCGACCTCCATCTCGGTTGTGCCGAGGCGCGGCCAAGTCATTATCAGGACCCCCAGCAAACCCAGCACTACTGCACCGATGCGGATAAGCCGAATGCGTTCACCCAGCATCACGGCGGCCAGAATCAGGGTGAAGATCGGCGTCGCATACCCGATTGCAGTGACTTCGGGCAGCGGCAGCAGGCTGAGGCCGGTAAAGGTAAGACCCATGGCGCTGGTCCCCAGAACGCCACGCCAGAAATGGCCCATGGGTTTCTTGACCACGAAACCCTTGGACAATTCCCCACGCGCAATGAGCCAGAGAATGATAACAGGTATCGCGAACAAGGACCGAAAGAACACCAATTGGCCCGGTGGGAACTCATCCGACAGTGCTTTGACCAGCGCGGACATCGATGTGAACAGGAACAAGGCGCCAAGTTTCAGCGTTACTGCAAGCAGAGGTCGATGCGATGTTAAGGGTTTTGTCATCGGCGCGAACCTGCGCCTTTGACAGGCAAAGATCAACGGGTGGGTTCAGCAATTCACCCAAGATTGAGGCAAGGAGCAGCCGATCTCCTCGGCGAAGTCTTCTAGAAAGCGGATCATGCGCGCGGTGCGTTGCTCGGCAATCAGTCGGCCGGTTTCGGTTAGCATGTCACCCGGCAGCCGCAGCAGTTTAACCTTCCAATGGTCGAGCGAGAAATGAAGGTCGTCCAGAGGTCGGTTTTTGGCAAAAGGATCTGCCGGGTCATAAAGAGTGCGCCCCAAAGCACCGGAAACGGAAAAGTTGCGGGCGATGCCGATGGCGCCCAAAGCGTCAAGCCGATCCGCATCGCGCAGAATGCGCGCCTCGATCGTTTCAGGGGGGATATTGGCCGAAAAGCTATGGGCTTCGATCGCGTGCCGGATAGCGCGGACCTGAGCCGTATTAAACCCGATTTCCCCAAGAATAGGCTCTGATTCCATCGCGGACCTGCGCGAGGCAAGATGCCGGTTGGGATCGTCCTTGGGCAGATTTACAAGATCGTGCAGATAACTTGCGGCCAGCAGCACGGACATATCGGCTTGATCATTCGCGATGGCTTGGGCGTTGGTCCAAACACGATCCAGATGGGCCAGATCATGGGCGGGATCAGTTTCCATGCGGTGTGCGACCACAGCACGCAGACGTGCGCGCAGATCAGCCGATCCGTCCACGGTTCTCTCCGATCTGGCCGCGATGCAGCAGAAGGTGGTCGAGGATCACGCAGGCCATCATTGCCTCACCCACTGGAACGGCGCGGATACCGACGCAGGGGTCATGGCGACCTTTGGTGATGATCTTGGTTTCTTCGCCGGATTTGGTGATCGTCTTGCGGGTGGTGAGGATCGATGATGTTGGCTTGACAGCAAACCGCACGACAACGTCCTGCCCGGTCGAGATTCCGCCCAGAATGCCTCCGGCGTGGTTCGAGCTGTATTGCGGGCCATTCTGACCCATGAAGATTTCGTCGGCGTTGGCTTCGCCGGTCAGTTCGGCGGCGGCCATGCCTTCGCCAATCTCGACGCCCTTTACAGCGTTGATGGACATCATCGCGGCGGCTAGATCAGTGTCTAACTTGGCATAAACTGGCGCTCCGATCCCGGCGGGGATACCGCGCGCGACGACCTCGACCACTGCTCCGACCGAGTTGCCGGACTTGCGCAGATCATCCAGATAGGCGGCCCAGTCCTCTGCCGCAGATGCGTCCGGTGTCCAGAACGGATTCTGTTCAATCTGGGACCAGTCAAAGTTGCCGCGATCAATTTTGTGCGGTCCGATCTGGGTCATGTAGCCAGTGATCTGCACGTTTGGAGCGATTTGTCTGATGGCTTCGCGCGCCAGACCACCCGCCGCAACGCGAGACGCCGTTTCACGGGCCGAGCTGCGCCCGCCGCCGCGATAATCCCGGATGCCGTATTTCTGCCAGTAGGTGATATCGGCATGACCCGGGCGGAACTTGTCCATGATATCGCCGTAGTCTTTCGAGCGCTGATCGGTGTTTTCGATCATCAACTGCACAGGCGTGCCGGTGGTTTGCCCTTCGAACACGCCGGACAGGATTTTCACCTGATCGGGTTCGCGCCGCTGGGTGGTGAACTTGTTCTGCCCCGGTTTGCGCTTGTCCAGCCAGTGCTGGATCATGCCCTCGTCGATCGTGACACCCGGCGGGCAGCCATCGACGGTGGCACCCAAAGCGGGTCCATGGCTTTCACCCCAGGTGGTGACACGGAAGAGATGGCCAAAACTGTTCATCGACATGGGGCGTGCTCCTTTGAGCGTCGTGATTAGCGGGCAAGGCCCTTGGCCTCAAGCGGATTTGCGGTTGGGGCGTGTTTACCCCAACCTTACGAGCTTATGCAGCCGCAGCCAGTTGGGCGCGCGTGGCCGTGATTTTCAGCGCAGCTTGTGCGGCTTCGCGGCCTTTATCCACAAAATGCGCGCGGTAGATGGCGTTGTGGTGATCAGTTTCCTGATATTGGTGCGGGGTCAGCGAGACCGACAGGACAGGAACACCGGTATCGAGCCCGGCGCGCATCAACCCATCGACCACCGCTTGCGCGACGAAGTCGTGCCGGTAAATGCCGCCATCCACGACAAATGCGGCGCAGGCAACTGCGGCGTAGCGGCCGGTTTGGGCCAGATCGCGGGCCATCAGCGGCATCTCGAACGCGCCGGGAACGTCGAAAACATCGACCTGATCGGCCGGGATCAGTTCAAGAAATCCATCGAGCGCGCGGTCAACGATGTCGGAATGCCAGTTTGCTTTGACAAAAGCATAGCGGGTGTGTGTCATAATGATCTCCTTTCAGTTTGGTGGCCTGCTGGCGGTCGCGAAAACCTTCGCTGCCAGCCCGGCATGACACGTCACCCAAGGCGATCACGAGCAGGCGCGCCGCATCACCGGCGCACTGCACGTTCTCTTCCATCCGGACTTTAACCGTCGGCTCTGGCCTCTCACCAGATCTGCTGACACTCTTTCGTGGTTCCACACTTTGTCCGAAAACCGGTTCCCACTTTTCGGATCGTGGACACGGCAGAGCCGCTCGCGGGCTTGCGGGTCATGGCCCGCATACCGCCGGTGGGGAATTCCGCCCCGCCCTGAGAACAAGGCGGACCTTGCCAAGAACCGACCCCATCTGCAAGAGATTTGGCAGGAGGTCGTTCATGCACCCAAATCCAGCCTACCGCGCCGAAGACAAAGCGCGTCATATCGAATTCGCCCGCGACCGGGCATTCGGCGTTCTGGCGATTTCTGGCGACGGCGCGCCATTGATCAGCCACGTGCCGTTTCTGCTGTCGGAAGACGGTGCGGTGGCCGATCTTCATTTGGTACGGTCAAACCCGATCGTTCGTGTGCTGCGGGGGCCGAAAGAGGTCAGGATCGCGGTGCAGGGGCCTGATGGGTATATCTCGCCCGACTGGTACGGTGTCGCAGATCAGGTTCCGACATGGAACTATGTTGCCGTGCACCTGACCGGAACGCTTGAGCTGCGCCCGCAGGACGAGCTGCGCGAATTGCTGGACCGACAATCTGCATTCTATGAAAATCGACTTCTGCCCAAAGCGCCATGGGTCACTGGGAAAATGTCTGATGACGCGTTGGCCAGAATGATGCGAATGATCGTACCATGCCGGGTGCAGGTAGAGGATATCCAGGGCACCTGGAAACTGGGCCAGAACAAGCCGGACGATGTAAGGATCGCTGCCGCCGATCAAGTGGCCAGCGGGTTTGGCAATGAAACCGGTCAGCTGGCCGCCTTGATGCACAAGGCGTAACCAGCACCGGGAAACAGGATTACTCGGAACTGAATGTTGCCAGATAAGCGGCGATATCTTCTGCACCCTTCTTCAGTTTGACGCTCATGTTAGGGCGGGCGGTGTCGTCATCCAGATACTCTTTGATGAAACCGATGGGGTCTTTGGAATAGGCGGCGATGTTATCTTCGGTCCAGATCAGACCTTCTTCGCCAGCACGGATCATATCGTCAGTGAACATGCCGATGGGCAGGCGTTCGCTGCCATAACGATAGTCATTTTCTGATCCGGCGACGCGTCCGACGACGCCGTAGAGATTCGGGCCGGTGATTCCGCCTTTGACCAGGACTTCACCGTCCTTGATGATCGCATGACACGAGGAGCAACGGTTATACATTGCTTCACCTTTCACCGGATCGCCTGCGGCAATGGTTTGCGTGGCCAAAGCCAATGTGAACATCGCAGCGGCTGGGGTGACTTTTGACATAGGGGGTCTCCTTGCAGGAGTTCGCGCGTTTTTTGCGCTGTCCGGCATTCGCGCAAAAAGTGCAACGGTGTATTTGCGCTCAATTTACAATTTAAATCATCTATTTGGCGAATATGATTTCCCTGAAAACAATCTGCGTTTGGCGTTGCTGATTGTCGAGAATGCACGCGCGAATAAGACGCTGCCCAGGTGGTCTGAAACCGACTGGATGGGGCCCGCAAAGCAGAGTTCTGAGCTCGAATCAGCAACCGCTGATTCGAAGCCGGAGGCAAAGTTGCGGGCAAGATTCACCAAAAAAAGCCCTTCGGCAGGTGCATGAAGCGACACATGCGGCGTATTGCGCGTTTATGAACGCTGGACGAACACTATTCTCCCCGATAGTAAGCGCGGTTAAGACGCCGCATTCATGCGGTGCGCGAGCTATTTGCCCGTCCGCGGGCGCCAGACAATCGGAGATAACCTCGTGTCCCACGCAGAAGACCACGAAGGCACCCGCAGAGATTTTCTGTATTACGTCGCAGGCGGCGCAGGTGTCGTTGCAACGGGTGCAGCTGTATGGCCCCTGATCAACCAAATGAACCCATCGGCAGACGTTCAGGCGCTGTCCTCGATCCGTGTGGATGTGAGCGGCGTCGAGCCGGGCACACAGCTGACGGTAAAATGGCTGGGCAAACCCGTTTTCGTCCGTCACCGCACCGGTGCCGAGATTCAGGAAGCCCAGGATCAGGACGCCGAAGGCGTTGATGCGCTGCCAGATCCGCTGGCGCGTAACTTCAACCTAAGCGCTGATGCGCCCGCGACTGACGCAAACCGCGTCATGCCGTCTCCGGAAGGCGAAGCGCCGGGTGCTTGGATCGTTCAGATGGGCGTATGTACGCACCTTGGCTGTGTACCTCTGGGAGACGCCGGTGACTTTGGCGGCTGGTTCTGCCCCTGCCACGGCTCGCACTACGACCTCGCCGGTCGTATCCGTAAAGGCCCCGCGCCTGAGAACCTGCCTGTCCCGCCCGCAGAATGGGTGGACAACAGCACAATCAAACTCGGCTAAGGGAGACCCAAACTTATGTCCGGAATTCCCCACGATCATTACGAGCCGAAGACAAACGGCGAGAAATGGCTGAACAGCCGTCTGCCGATTGTCGGCCTGCTGTATGACACACTCATGATTCCAACCCCCAAGAACCTGAACTGGTGGTGGATCTGGGGCATCGTTCTGGCGTTCTGTCTGGCGCTGCAAATCGTCACCGGCATCGTACTGGTGATGCACTATACCCCGCATGTTGATCTGGCCTTCGCCAGCATCGAACACATCATGCGTAACGTGAATGGTGGTCACTTTATCCGCTATGTGCACATGAACGGCGCGTCGCTGTTCTTTGTTGCGGTTTACATCCACATATTCCGCGGCCTGTTCTACGGCTCGTATAAAGCCCCGCGCGAAATCACATGGATCATCGGTATGCTGATCTATCTGATGATGATGGGCACCGCCTTCATGGGCTACGTTCTGCCCTGGGGCCAGATGTCCTTCTGGGGTGCGACCGTGATCACCGGCCTGTTTGGTGCGATCCCGTTTGTTGGTGACGCGCTGCAAACCTGGCTGCTGGGCGGACCCGCCGTGGATAACGCGACGCTGAACCGCTTCTTCTCGTTGCACTACCTGCTGCCGTTCATCATCGCGGCACTGGTTGTCGTGCATATCTGGGCCTTCCACACCACTGGCAACAACAACCCGACAGGTGTTGAAGTGCGTCGTGGTTCCAAGGACGAGGCGAAGAAAGACACGCTGCCGTTCTGGCCGTATTTCGTGATCAAGGACCTGTTCGCGTTGGCCGTGATCCTGGTCGTGTTCTGGGCCATTGTCGGCTTCATGCCGAACTATCTGGGCCACCCGGACAACTATATTGAGGCCAACCCGCTGGTCACACCTGCACACATCGTTCCTGAATGGTACTTCTTGCCGTTCTACGCGATCCTGCGCGCCTTCACCGGTGAGGTCTGGGTCGTTCAGTTTGCCAGCTTCATCACCGGCGGCATCATCGACGCCAAGTTCTTTGGTGTGCTGGCGATGTTCGGTGCGATCCTGGCCATGGCACTGGCGCCTTGGCTGGACACGTCGAGCGTGCGTTCGGGCAAGTACCGTCCGATGTTCAAATGGTGGTTCTACCTGCTGATCATCGACTTCTTCGCCCTGATGTGGCTGGGTGCGATGCCCGCCGAGGAGCCCTATGCGACTTTCTCGCTGATCGCCTCCGCCTACTGGTTCGCCTATTTCTTCGTGATCCTGCCGATCCTTGGTGTGATCGAGAAGCCTCTGGCACAGCCCGAGACGATCGAAGAAGACTTCAACGCGCATTATGGCAAGGCTGACGCCGAAGCCACGCCGGCCGAGTAAGAAGAGGGACCGGAAACATGTTCAAGAAACTTGCAATCGGCGCCGCGTTTGCCTTGGCCCTGACCCCTGCTGCATCCATTGCAGCAGGTGGGGGTGAGCAGCATATCGAAGACTTCGACTTCTCGTTCGAAGGCCCGTTCGGTACATGGGATCAGCATCAGCTGCAGCGCGGCCTGCAGATCTATACCGAGGTTTGCGCAGCCTGCCATGGCCTGCAATATGTACCTCTGCGCGATCTGACAGCGCTGGGCTATTCGGAAGAAGAAGTTATCGCTTATGCGGCGGACAACTTCGAAGTGTTCGATCCTGAGCTGGACGATTTCCGCCCGGCCATCCCGACCGACCACTTCCCGGCCAATAACGGTGTTGGCGCGCCGGACCTGAGCCTGATGGCCAAGGCCCGCGCGGGCTTCCACGGGCCTTACGGTCTGGGTATCAACCAATTGGTCAAGGGCATGGGCGGTGCCGAATACATCGCCTCTCTGCTGGACGGCTACACCGGTGAAGAAAAAGAAGAAGCAGGTACCATCCTGTACGAAAACAAAGCCTTCCCTGGAGGTTGGATTTCGATGGCACCGCCGCTGTCGGACGAACAGGTCGAGTTTGCTGATGGGCACTCGAATTCAGTCGAACATATGTCGGAAGACGTTTCAGCCTTCCTGATGTGGGCGGCCGAACCGAAGATGATGGAGCGCAAGAACGCTGGCTTTGTCGGCGTGATCTTCCTGACCGTTCTGTCGGTGCTGCTCTATCTGGTCAACAAGCGCCTCTGGGCTCCACATAAGGGCAAGCTTCGTAAAGAAGATTGACCTTTCTCAAGATGCAGAAATTGAAACCCCCGCGCCATCAGGCTGCGGGGGTTTTTGTTTCTAGAACGAGTAAAAAGGTCCGAACCCCTTCTTGGCCTTTGAGCGGTTCTTCCTCGAGGTATTTTTCCGGATGAGGGGGGATCAGGCCGTGAGTTGGGACATGGTCTGCCCCGTGATCGCAGTGCGCACAATCTGCCCTTCGGGTTGCGCGGTTGCGAATGTCACCTCGGTGAATTGCTCGGTCCGGCCCATATGAGGGTTCTCCATCAGGATGTGATGGGTCTTGCCGATTTGCTTCGACAGGTGTGTTGCGACCTGAGCGTCCCCCGCCGCACGCAAGCGGGCAGCGCGATCCTTGATGACTGTTCCATTCACCTGCTGCGGTATGCGCGCTGCCGGGGTGCCTTCTCGCTTGGAATAGGGGAAGACATGCAGCCAGGTCAGATCGCAATCGGTGATCAGTTTCAGCGAGTTTTGGAAATGCGCTTCCGTCTCGGTCGGGAAGCCTGCAATGATATCCGCACCGAAGGTCATAGCGGGGCGCAGTTTCCGTGCGTCCTCGGTAAAGCGGATTGCATCGTCGCGCAGGTGGCGGCGTTTCATGCGCTTCAGAATCAGATCGTCGCCATGCTGAAGCGACAAGTGCAGGTGCGGCATCAGACGCGGCTCGGTCGCGATCGCCTGCATCAGATTTTCATCGACCTCGATCGAGTCGATCGAACTGATCCGTAGGCGTGGCAAATCTGGCACCAGCTTGAGAATCCGCATCACCAGATCGCCCAGTTTGGGCTGCGCGGGCAGGTCGGCGCCCCAGGAAGTCAGGTCGACCCCGGTCAGCACGACTTCGTTATAGCCGCGATCCACCAGCCGCTTGATCTGGTCCACCACCACGCCTGCGGGGACGCTGCGCGAGTTGCCCCGGCCGTAGGGAATGATGCAGAAGGTGCAGCGATGGTCGCAGCCGTTCTGGACCTGCACGTAGGCGCGCGAACGTGTACCAAACCCGTCGATCAGGTGTCCGGCCGTTTCCGTGACAGACATGATGTCATCGACCTGCACCGCCTCGGTCTCACCAATAAAATCGGCCGCCATGCCTTTCCAGGTCTCAGGCTGCATCTTTTCAGTGTTACCGATGACCGCATCGACCTCGTCCATCCGTGCAAAGGTTTCGGGCTCGGTCTGAGCGGCGCAACCAGTGACGATCAGGCGAGCATTCGGATTCTCGCGCCGTAGCTTGCGGATTTCCTGCCGGGCCTTGCGCACCGCCTCAGCCGTCACCGCGCATGTGTTCACCACCACAGCGTCTGTCAGACCTGCCTGTTGCGACAGCTCTTTCATTGCCTCGGTTTCATAGGCGTTCAGGCGGCAGCCCAATGTGGTGAACTTGGGCGAGTTCATCCCAGTGACCTCAGAAATTCAGGCGTCAGAGTGCCAGAAAAGACGTGGCACGTTGGGCCGGTCATCCAGACACCGTCGTCGCGCCAGTCGATCCAAAGCGTGCCGCCATCCAGATCAATCTGCACCTTGCGCCCGGTTAGCCCGCGACGCGCGGCAGCAACGGCAGTTGCACAGGAAGACGACCCGGAGGCCAGGGTGATGCCAACTCCGCGTTCCCATACACGCATACGGATGTGATCCGGGCCGATGACTTGTGCCACCTGCACATTCGTCCGTTCCGGGTAAAGCGGGTGGTATTCATAACGTGCACCGAACTCCGCCAACGGGATCGCTTCGGCGTTCTCAACGAAGAAAGTGCAATGCGGGTTGCCCATTCCTGTTGCCGTTGGGGCGCCTTCGATTGGCAATTCCAGCGTGTCCATCTCTTCTGCCAGCGGAACTTCGCGCCAGTCCAACTGCGGGTGACCCATGTTGACCGAGGTGCGCCCATCGCCAGCATCCCGCGCATGAAGTGTTCCGCGTTCGGTGGTGAGCGTCAGCGCAGAGCGACCCGTCTCATTCATAAGCAATCGCGCAATACAGCGGGTGGCGTTGCCACAGGCAGCAGAGGTTGATCCATCGGAGTTGTAGAACACCAGATGCGCGTCAGCTTCACCATTTTCAATAACGGCCAACTGATCGAAACCCACACCAAATTGCCGATGCCCGATTCCTTTGGCCAGCGCCGGCGTGATCGGGGCATCGTGCGCGCGTGCGTCAACGATGACAAAGTCATTGCCCAGCCCGTGCATTTTCATGAAGGGCAAACCGGTGTCGAGTTTCTGTTGCATGGCGGGCATATATCGTTGGTCGGAACATGAATCCACCCTGTCTTGAAGTTTCCTTAAAAAAGGGGTTGACCCTCTTGCGCCACCTGCCTAATTAGGCCGCCTATCGGGTCGCCGGAAACACTTGATGTAACGGCGAAACGAGGCGCAAAATAAGGGCTTGAACCTAGTTGGGGAATTGCCGTAAAGAGCGCCACGGATCATCAAGATCCGGCAAAAGAGTGGGCCGTTAGCTCAGTTGGTAGAGCAACTGACTTTTAATCAGTGGGTCGCAGGTTCGAATCCTGCACGGCTCACCACTTTTTTCAGATAGAAACCAATTTGTTAGCTATCCTTGCGCCAACATGGCGGCTAGTTTAGCTGGTTACCTGGATACTTTTGGGGGACAAAACCCTAAGGCAAATGCGTCAATGAGTATGCTGTTTGCTTCGACCAGTACACTTGCGGCTATGAGGGCTTCACGTGTAAATCCAATTTGTCTGATCTAGTTACCGAGTACGATGACTTGGTCTACGACTATAATAACCTAATGAGCTCGTATAACGCGCTTCGCTATGAAGCTGAGGAACTAGTTTAAAACTACCAGCGACTATTCTCAGAATACGAAAGTGTGGTTTCAGAGAGAGACAATATCGTGTCGTGCGTTGAATCCGCCTCTTCGATTTCGGAAGCTCGATACTGCTTTTAGTTGAGGTTTTTTTTATTGAAGCCTCAACTTCGAACGGGAATTAGCGACGCTGTTCGTTCCAGCGGTATTCGACGATTTCGGTATCCAAGAACATGCGGAAATTGTCATCGGATACCATTGTCAATCTGATTGCATTTGAAGCGTCGGACCATACTGCAATGCCCTCTAAGTTGCCGTGGGTGCGTATCTTGGTCTGTAGAAGAATGTCGGTTTCGACAATTCCGTCTTCCACGAATGCGAAGCGCCTCACCCTATTTGAAAAACCAATCTCCCAAACAAATCGTCGTTCCAGCAAATACAAATGACCATCAGGTCCAGTGTCAGCTCCCACCGGCACGTAAGAACCACTTTTCCGAATCTCGCCTGATACAGACTATTCACCTTTCTCTAGGCGAAATACAGGAAAGGAATTTTCCGGCCATGTCTCTGGTATCGCAATGACCCGGCCCTGTGGGTCAAGTGACAGCGCTTCTAGTCCCTGATTGTAAGGCAACGACCTGAACGCTTGGGTTTCGGTCTCGTAGTCGATATGGTTTGCCGTGTATTCGCCGCGGTTGAAGTACTCAACGTCGTGGTAGTTTTCAGTGCTGACCCAAAGCCTACCAGGCTTCTGCAACGCGAGCGCTTCCGGGTCACTATTTACTTCATCATGGTAATTCATCGAGCCCGGAGTTCTGGGGCGAACAATCTCCATGTTTTGAATGCCGACAATTGAGTCACCTTGCCTTCGTACTTTGGTAGAAAACCAGCATCGGCCTGTCTGACACGGCAATCAGCTTTGTTCCGTCTTCACTTATTTCCAAACCAGATAGGCCGCCAAATCTCTCTTCTCCCGGCCATCTCCAACTTAGCTCACTCAACAACTCCAATTGCGAAGCAGCACCGTCATTTAAGTGAGCAATATATGCTCTCAGGGAAGCTAGGCTGGCCAAAACAGAGCAAATCACAAGAAAAAGCGAAGTACGTTTCAAAGGAATTTTCCGAACAAGTCACATTTCTCGCATGACAATGACGAAACGAACAATAACGTCGCAACAGAATCCTGCAATCGTTCGCGCCAGAAGTGGTAACCACTGATTGAGCATACTCGGCCCAAGTCTGAACCTACTATCACGATACCAGAGGATGCGCTCAAATTTGAATAATCCCCAAGAAAAAATACACCGAGCGCAATCGGCGCAGGGCCAAGCCCGATAACGGTCAAGTTGCATTGGTGGTCTTCCCTTGAACGGCAGATAGCCGACTTACATTCACGGCGCTATACAGCTGGATCACAGGACCACTGGGCAGCAATGCGTGATTGGTTAGTTCAGAATGACGTCCCTGCTCCAAGAAATCTTCCTGGATGGTCGGAACATTTATAGAGGCTGGCTGAGGGGGTCGAGGCCAGCCTCTATCTTCGTCACGAGGGGGTAAGTTGTTATTCTGATCCCACACTACTCAATATGAGCGAAGCCCGAAATTGGGGGATTCCCGTAACGGCGCTGTTTCGGTCAAAAAGGTTCGTTTCCGGAGGGTAAACAGTCAGTTGCCGAACGAGCTATGGACACAACTTTGCCACAATGCGATCCTCTTGACGTGGGTGGCATGCTTTTATTTTAGCACTTTCTGGTTTTTCTGACTGGATTTGAGGGGGTTACCTAGCACGGTGTGCCACCCCACGAGTTTTTCGTCAAACAGACCGAAGCAAAAACCGCGTTTCTCGAATGTCATTGCGCTTTCGTAATCTTCATCGAACGGTCGCAATCAGAACACTTCGCTCCCATATCACTTATATGCGGCGCGTCATGATGGGGTTTAGCGATTTCAATGAGGGGGTACGAGTTCGGCGCGTCGCAACCCCGACATGTTTTTCTGGCAAAAAACACCGGCTGTCTTGATATCAGAGTGACTGAATAAGAACGCGGGTACAGAGCACCAATGAATATCGATGAACCTAAACTAGTAATGTCAGACAAGTGCAAGTCCGTGCTTGTTGATGGGTATCGGTTTGAAATCGAAATCTACCGCCTGGACAACCAGAACAAGTAGACGTTGGAAGCGGTGGACTGCAAAGATGCCAGCTATGTCTGGGACGACAAGTTTGTTTCGGATCAGGAAGCCTTGGGTACTGCAATTGAGATTCTGAACATTGAAGGCGCTTTGGGCTTCATGGGTTAAGGACACGAAGCCTTAGGGCAATTCCTTTCGGAGGATCTCTACATGTCGACTATCATGCGTTCGAGTTGGCGTGAAATACGCACGTGTTCAGTACGGCCTTCCTCATCTCCTGAGCTTCTCTGGTGCGCATTCCGTGCTTGTAGGCGGGGTTGACTGACCCAGAACCATGCCTGCCGCCTGCGACATGCATACGGCAAACCGACCAACCCCTTACAGCAGGATTTTTGCATTGAACGCCACTACGTTTGGACGTCGCCGTGCATCGGGGTGCTGCATGTGCTCTTTGCATGGGGTTGGCGAATCCAAATTGAGCGGCTGCGACGACGGGGAGTTTAGTAGTAAGCGATCTTTCAGGAAATGATATCGGAGAAACGATACTCGTGTCGGAAAATCACAAAGCGTGAATGTCCAATGGATCGGAGAAGCCCTTGATCTGGCTCCCGCCAAATGTCTCCTGAATATCAACTCCGTCGAGCAGATCCAGGGTCTCTTGATCAACCAAAATCCGGCTTCCGGTGTTCTGGGTTTCCGCTTCCAATCGGGCTGCGAGATTTACTGCGGATCCGATACAGGTATAGGTCGCCCGATTGTCAGTACCGGCATAGCCCGCGACGACTTCGCCTGTGGCGATACCGATCCCGATCCTGAGACCCCGTTCTCCATCCGCGAGCCGGTCATGATTCAGCATCTCTATCATGCTATGCATTTCATGCCCCGCAGCTACAGCACTTTGCGCAGTATTGTTCAGAGGTTGTGGAACACCGAAGAGAGCCATCAACCCGTCACCCAGCATCAGGCTGACAATGCCGCCATTGCTGGTCACCGCCTCGAACATCAACGTGTAGAAGGTGTTGAGTAGATCAATTGTTGCCTCGGGCGCTAAGTTTTCTGAAAGGGCTGTGAAACCGCGAATGTCGCAAAAAAGAACCGATGCGTTTGCACGTTTGCCACCGATGGCAAACCCAGACTCTTGCAGGTCTTGCGCAACCTCGGTGGTTGCGAAGCGTTCGAGAAGGCGTCTTTGTTCGTCCCGCAGTCGCTTTTTTTCAAGGCAGCTGGAGACGCGGGCGCTGAGAAGCGTCTTGTTCACCGGCTTGGGCAAGTAGTCTTCTGCGCCTAACTCGATGCAGCGCACAATATTGTCGAGCCCTTCGACCGAAGAAGTCACAATCACCGGCAATTCGCGCAGGTCGGGGTCCGCATTGATTGCCTCCAGAACCTGAAATCCGTCCATTTCCGGCATTTCGATATCGAGTAGAAGCAGGTCATAAGACTGACTCGACAACATCTCCATCGCAACGAGGCCGTTCTCCGCGACAGAGGCTTTGTGCCCCAACAGTTCAACATTGCGAGACAGGAGTAGCCGATTGACTTTGTTGTCATCAACGATGAGGAGATGGCCGGGTGCATCAGTCATTGTTCAGGGTCCGCAGGGCCACAGCAGCTTTGGCGAAAGCGGCCTCCAGGGCTTTCGCATCTGTAAGGTCACCAGTCGCGGGTATGTCCCCGAGCTCGATTTTTCTGGCCAACTCGGCCAGTGCAGTCGCACCAAAGGTGTTTGCATTCGATTTAATGGAATGAGCCGCGCGGCGATATCCATCAGCATCGGACACGTCGGCAGCCGCTTTCAATTCGGCAATCATGCCGGGGGCTTCGTCGAGAAAGGTGTTTACAAGCTCGGCGGCGAATTCGTCGCCAGTCGCGTCCTTGAGTTCAGCGAAGATATCAAGATTAATTGGGCCGTTTGTCATGGATTACTTGCTTTTCCTGGGAACATTCAAAAGGGCTTCGATAAGAATAGGCAGGCGTATCGGTTTGGCGATGTAGTCGTCCATCCCGGCATCCAAACACATCTCGCGGTCGCCTTGCATGGCGTTGGCAGTCATGGCGACTATACGCGGTCGGTCTTCTTCGGGGAAATCTTTGTTTATGCGGCGTGAAGCTTCGAGCCCATCCATTTCGGGCATCTGCACGTCCATCAATACGATATCGTATGTTTGCCGGTTCACACTTTCGACCGCCTCAGCGCCGTTGCTGGCCAAATCAGCGCGATAGCCCATCTGTTCCAGCAGGCGAAGCGCAAGTTTCTGGTTCACCAGATTATCCTCAGCTAGCAGAATACGCAGAGGGTGGCGTTTTGCCATCTCTGGATCGGTCTGGGGTTTGTCTGCGGGCTTGGTCAGTTTCACGGGGATATCTTCGGTCGAAAACAAAGTGACCAGAGTGTCGAAGAGATGCGACTGACGCAATGGCTTGGCGAGGTTGGCAGCAAAGAGGCCGTCTTCGAGGTCAAATTCACGTGGACCAAGAGAACTAAAGAGGATCAGCGGCAAGTCCGGATGCTTGGCCCGAATTTTCTGGGCAAGTTCCTCGCCATCCATTTCTGGCATGTGCATGTCGAGAATGGCCAGATCGAACTTTCCAGCCTTCTTGAGAGTCGCTAGCGCCTCGGATGGGGTTTCACATGTGGTGGTTTGAGTGCCCCATTTCTCGGTCTGGAGGGACAGGATTTTTCGGTTGGTGGCATTGTCATCCACCATAAGAATACGTTTGCCGTCCAGTTCGGACTGAACACCTACCAGATCGCGCGAGGATGATTTGACCGGTTTGGAGGGTTTGGCCCGGATCGTAAACGTAAAGGTCGAACCATGCCCTTCGCCGTCACTTCGTGCCCACATGGTGCCGCCCATGAGTTCCGCAAGACGCTTGGAAATTGCCAGACCAAGACCGGTGCCGCCATATTTGCGGGTAGTTGAGCTGTCTGCCTGACTGAAGGACTGGAACAGACGGCTCATCCCCTTGTCGGACAGGCCGATGCCGGTGTCACGGACTTTGAAAGTCAGCTCAAGCGATCCGCGCTTTTTGGCAGTTTGTTTAACTGAGAGAACCACTTCACCGCTTTCTGTGAACTTCACCGCGTTGGAAAGCAGGTTCAGCAGGATCTGCCGCAGCCGGGTCAGGTCAGCACTGATTGCAAGGGGCAGAGCGTCGTCAAGCTCATAAGCCAGATCAAGCTGCTTCTCGGCGGCTTTGCCGCTGATCAGATCTAGCGCGCTTTCGATACATTCACGCAGGTCAAACGGATGGTTCTCGATGTCCATCTGCCCGGCTTCGATTTTTGAAAAATCAAGAATTTCGTTGATTATGCCCAGTAGTGCGTCGCCACTGTCGCGGATCGTGTTGGCATAATCGCTTTGCTCGGCATCTAACTTGGTATCAATCAGGAGCCCACTCATCCCGATAACGGCATTCATCGGTGTGCGGATTTCGTGGGACATGGTGGCGAGGAAGGCACTTTTGGCCTCGTTGGCAGACTCGGCCGCTTCACGTGCCTCTTGAGCCTCCTGGAATAGGCGCACGTTCTCGATGGCAATAACAGACTGATCTGCAAAAGACTCAGCCATTGCAATATCGTCGTCCGAGAACGGTGTTTTTGATTTCCTGATGAAATAGAGCCCGCCCAAACACTTGTCTCCGCGCATTAACGGTGTGCCAAGGAAAGCTTCAAATCCGTTTTCTTCGTGAAGCTTCTTTGCCAAGCGCGGCAAGCCCTGCGACGTCAAATCGTGGACATGCATAGTTTTCCCGGACAGTAACACGGACGACAGAAAATTATCCTTCGGGTCCAACGGGTGTCGGGTTCGTCCGAAATCACGTAAAAGGCCTTTTGGCGTCGCCAAAGCCACTTGCCACCAGAAACTGTCATCTGACAAAGCGGCGCCTGCCATGTCACATGAAACAAGCCGTGTCGCGGAATTCACAATCGCCTCAAAAACAGGTGTGGTATCTGAAGGCGATTGGCTGATCACCCGCAGTACATCAGCACTGGCAGTCTGTCGCGCTAAGGAAGCCTGAGTTTCATTGAACAGACGCACGTTTTCCAGCGCGATGATAGCCTGATCCGCGAAAGATTCGGCAATGGCTACTTCGTCATCACTGAAAGCCTTCGACGTTTTCCGAATAAAGGCGAGAGTGCCGAAACAGTCTTTCCCTCGCATCAAGGGTACCATCAAGAACGACTTGAATCCTTGCCGCTCGACGATTTCCGTGTCCCGCGGAGATAGTTCATCAAAGCGCGAGTCATCCAATTGCAGCGTCTTGCCTCTCTGGATGACGCGGGATGGCAGGTTGTCGTCGGGATCAATTGGCAGGCGCTCAGTCCAAGTGATTTCCTCTAAACCATCCGGAGTTGCGGCCGCCACTTGCCAGTATTCAGTTTTGTTAGCCTGCATGGCAATCGACAAGTCGCAATCGATAAGAGCCGTAGCCAGTCCGACAATCTTCTCAAAAACCGGTTTGGTATCTGTCGGGGATTCCGAGATCACTCTGAGGACATCCGCACTTGCCGTTTGGCGAGAGAGTGCGACTTGCGTATCGTTGAACAATTGAGAGTTTTGAATCGCTATGATCGCCTGCGAGGCAAAGGTCTCCATCTGCTTGATTTGCTTGTCCTCAAAGGCGGCTTTATTTCGGCTGCCCATACTGATGACACCTATCGTGTCACCGTCGCGTATCAAAGGTACAGAGAGAACCGACCTGTATCCATGCAAGTTGGTCCTAAGGACTGGATCATAATTAGGGTCCGCTTGAGTATCCTCAACGTAATCGGCGCGCCCATATAAAAGCGCCCGGGCGGTCGCCGACGTTTCCCCCGGTTCAAATGGATGCGACTCGAGAAATTTGGCAAAACTCTCTGTGAGATTGTGCCCGGCAAAGAAATGAAATTTTCCGTCCTCGGGTTTCTTAAGCGCCACAAAAGCATCTTGCAGCCGGCAGATGCGCGACGAAACCGCTACCAACGCTTCCAAAACCGGCTCTAAAGCGTCAGGGGAACGGGAAATCACCTCAAGCACTTCGGATGTGGCTTTCTGATACCCCAATGCCTCTTCAACTTCTGCAGTGCGGGCCTGCACTTCTTTGAAAAGTCGCGTATTGTTGATGGCGATTACGGCCTGGGACGCGAAAGTTTCCAGCAGGCTGACTTGTTTGTCGCTAAACGCTGCTGCCTGCCGATGCGCCATAACAATAACGCCAACAGTTACGCCATTGCTGACCAAGGGGACACCAAGGGTGGTTAGGTAGTCCCCGATCTCAGCCGCTTTTTTCCATGTGTAAGTCGGATCCCTACGGGTGTCTTTTATATAAACCGTCTTGCCGTGCAAGGCCGTGCGCCCGATGCAAGAACCTTCCTCTGGCGCGATAGGGTTATCGGACAGGAATTTGAGAAAAGCACCACTGACATTGTGGGACATGGCCACGCGGTAAAGGCCATCGTCAGCATCCTTCATTGCAAAGAACGCGTATTCCGGTGAACAGATACGCGACGAAACCTCCAGGATGGCGTCCAAAACCGGTGGAAGATCGTTCGGTGAGCGGGATATGACGCCGAGCACTTCGGACGTGGCTGTCTGGTACTTCAACGCTTCTTCAACTTCTGCGGTGCGAGCCTGAGTTTCTTGCATCAAACGGACATTTTCGATGGCGATACTCGCTTGGGCAGCGAAGCTTTGGACCAACTCGATTGTTTCAGGTGCTGGTTCTTCTGTGCCTGGCCAGCCAAGGTTGATGCAGCCCCACACTTTGCCGCCTGCCTTGATTGGCACGCCCAGCATACGACGCCATCCAACAGCTGCGGCGAACTCCGGGGCGTAGTACGTCGATTTCTGTGCATCTTCGATTTGAACCGGGGCACCTGCTTCGACAACAAAAGCCGACATGTGCCCTTCTGTATCAGAGACCGGGTAATCCGACATCAGCTCCGAAAACAACTCCAACGGAAATCCGTGTTGCGCACAGTAATAGAATTTGTCGTTTTTATATTGATCCAACACGCAGAACCGCGCGCGGCTGAGTTCGGCTGATTTTTTGACGATAAGGTCAAACACCGGCTGCAAATTGGAAGTCGCTTCGTTGATAATATGCAGAACTTCTGCACTTGCTTGTTCGCGCACCAGTGCTTCTTCAACTTCGGCGGTACGGGCCTGAACTTCTTCAAACAACCGGGTGTTGTTGATCGCAATTACAGCTTGGGCCGCGAACGTTTCCAAGAGGGCGATTTGTTTTGAATCGAATGGTGCGACTTTGTTGTGGCAGAGCACGATCACACCGACCACGACCTTATCCTTGACCAATGGGACACCCAGAAGCGAGCGATACTTGCCAATACGTGCGGCTTCCTTCCAGGCGTATTCGTTAGCTTCAGTGTCCTCGTAGTAGACTGTTTCGCCGCGTGCAGCTGTTTGGCCAATACCGCTCCCATGACCTGCCGGCACTGGGTGTGCCTTCATGAACTTCATGAAATCACTGTCAAAGTCGAGCATGATGTCAGTATGGTAAAGGTTGTCTTGGGGATTCAGAATCGAGATTGCCGCATAT
The DNA here is from genome assembly GCF_059609765.1 of Ruegeria sp. YTSC106. Taxonomy (NCBI): domain Bacteria; kingdom Pseudomonadati; phylum Pseudomonadota; class Alphaproteobacteria; order Rhodobacterales; family Roseobacteraceae; genus Ruegeria; species Ruegeria sp. YTSC106. The sequence continues at coordinate 14,107 of NZ_JBXWMI010000009.1, read as the reverse complement.
TTTGGCTCGCAAATCCGGCTGGCGACTTTCAGTATCTCCTTCAGCACCGGCTCCAGCTCATTCGGAGATCGCGAAATCACCGACAATACGTCTGAAGTGGCAGTTTGATACTCCAGTGCCTGCGTGACTTCTTCTGTCCGCTTCTCCAACTCGTGGAAAAGGTTTGCGTTGGTAATCGCGATAACGGCCTGATCCGCAAAAGTTTCCAGCAGTTTGATCTGTTTGGCGGAAAAACCCAAGACCACTGGCGCCCCAAGAGAGATAACGCCTACGACTTCGCCGTTTTTGACAAGCGGAAGTCCAAGCAATGATTTGTAATCACCTACGCCGCTTTCTTCCAACCAGGTGTAGGTGTCATCCGCTTCGACATCTTCGACATAGCTTGTGCGTTTCGACAAGATCGCACGCCCACTTACACCGTTCTCCGTTGGCGAAATCGGGTGAGCTTTGACGTATTCTGTAAAGGCCGTGTCCTGTGTGAGCGTCGAGTGCACATGAAAAAGCCCATCGTCCGGGTTCAGCATCGCGACATAGGCATCCTGCAATTCGCAGATGCGCGACGCTTCTTTAAGAATGGCGTCCAGAACGGGCGACAGTTGATTGGGAGACGCTGAGATCACACGCAGCACTTCGGATGTTGAAGTCTGATACTCCAAGGCTTGCGTGACTTCCGCGGTACGGTCCTGCACCTCTCGGAACTGGCGTACGTTATCCATTGCGATCACGGCTTGGGCCGCAAAGGTTTGGACCAGAGCGACATCATCATCCGAAAATGGCGAAACTTCACGGCGATAGAGAACGATCACCCCAAGACCCGTGTCGTCTTTCATCAACGGCACCGCAAGGACCGAGCGAGCCCCTTCGACTTCAACCATCTGAACCCGTTTTGGATCGCGATCCCGATAATAAAGCGGATCATCTGCAATATCGTCTTGCCGGATGACCTGGCCATCGATCATAGGGCGGATTGCAACGAGTTCCGTACGGGTCAAGGGCTCCACGAACCCCTTCAGGGCCTCATCAAAATCCGTTCGCGCACCGATATTGGCCGGAATTGTTGCAAGGCCACGTTCGTGATCGGCGACACACAGAAAGGCCAGCGGCGCTTTGCACAAACGGCTGGCATTTTCGAGTATGCTATTGAAAACAGGGCTATCGTCATCGCGACTGCGGCTGATGACTTCGAGGATTTCGCGCGACGCTTCTTCCCGTTCAAGCCGTTCCTGAACTTCACGAAACTGGCGCGTGTTTTCGATGGCAATAACTGCATGTTTGGCGAATTCTTCAATCAACTTTACGTCAGGGTCAGCAAATGGCCGTACCTCACGGCGGCTGACCGCGATGGCTCCGATAGCCTGATCTCCTTGCATCAGGGGGACCGTAACGCGTGACCGAATGCCTTCGATCTCAACCATCATGGCGGCTGTAGGATGGCCCGAGCGATAAAAATCCGTGTCGGTCAAATCATCGATGCGACCAACCTTACCTGTTCGTATCGCAGTGGCTATGGGAATCGATTCGTCCAACTGCCACTCGTCTCCGACATCAAATTCGGTTCTCTGATGCCCCCAATTCGCCGCCAACCGCCCGTGGGTCCCTGCAGCGTTAATCAAAATAAGGACCGCCTGATCTGCATCACATACCCTGGTGGCCTGCTGAAGCACTGAATCAAAGACGCGCGCATCGTCATCACGGCTTTGGCTAATGACCGTCAGAATTTCCTGCGTTGCCGTCTGACGCTCTAACTGCGTGTGCAGCTCATTCAATTGTCGCGTGTTATCCAAGGCGATCACAGCTTGGGCGGCAAAGCCCTCAACCAGAGAAATCTCGTCGTCTGTAAAGGCCCGAACCTCACGTCGGTAAATCCCGATGACGCCCACGGGCGTGCCATCTGCCGACATTAGTGGGACCGTAAGAAATGACCGGACACCTTCTTCGTCTACAAGTTGACGGCGCCATTGGTCGCCTTTGATATACTGGTCAGTCAGGCGCAAATCGACATTGTGAATAACGCGCGCCTCGCGCACGGACTCCGCAATCTGGAGATATGAGTCCAGCGACCAGCGATCTACGCCTACCTCGTAGGTCGCCAACTGATCACCGAAGTGGGCCGCATATTCGAGGTGGGTTCCTGCCTCATTCAAAAGGCTTAGTGTGGCGACATCCGTTTCGCAAAGCCGGGCGGTGTTTTCCAGGATTGTCTGGAACACCGGCGTCTCATCTTCCCGCGATCGACTAATTGTCTCGAGAACCTCACGCGTGGCACCTTCGCGTGCCAGACGGATCTGCAATTCGCGAAATTGGCGAACATTCTCAATGGCGATTACTGCCTGGGCGGCAAAGGTTTCGACGAGCTTGACCTGATCGTCGGTATAGGGCCGCACCTCGTCTCGCGCCAACATCAAGCATCCGATTGCACCGCCATCCAGCTTTAACGGAACAAACAGATTGCTGCGGCACCCATGCTTGTCGACAATCAGCTTGAACCGCTCATCGCCGGACTTGTGGAATTCAGTGTCTCCCATATCCACAACACGTTTGGTCTCGCCGCTGAGGATTGTTTCAGTCACCAGAGAATTGCCCGGCTCCATCGTGTATTTTCCGTCGCACCAGAGCTGCTGAATGTCAGGGTGCAGGTTAACACTGGCCACGAGCCGCTGAAGTGCGTCGCCTTCCTGTCCAAGAACCAGACCAGCAAAAACAGCGTCGCAAAGGTCTTTGGCAAGCGCAACAATCAGATCGCAAACCGGCTGAACGTCGTCCTTGGTCACAGAGATCGCCTGCATCACCTGAGCGGTGGCTTCAAACCGCGCCTGTTGATCAGCTGCGCTTAACTCCGAACTTGGCGCAGATGATGGCGCGGGACTTATCGGGGTCCCTGATGCCTTTTTGTCGCCCAACTGAGCCCAAACTCCCACGTCAATTCTGACTAACAACTGCCCGGAGTTTAGAGAGCATGTTATAGAAGTCACTGGAATTCTTTACGGATGATGCCCTTTGCATTCATGCACTCGCGAGCACGGCCCACTTAGCTCGGATCATCTGACTGGTCCGCGTGATGAATCAACAGTGTAGTGCCAAGGCGCTGGATAGCCTCATAGGCCTTACCGTTCTGGCACTCCATATGCGCCTCGAAATCGTCAGGACGTTCGATCTCTGAGGCGCTCCACCGAGCGTCATTGCTTAAACCCAGACTTCTGTTGGCGAAAGGCAGCATGTGCTGGGCACGCAAGCCCCTGTAAACTCTCTGGGAAGATGCACTGCGAAGTGTACTGCTCGCTTAACAGGACGGCAGACATGTTCCCATCTCGGAAATCGAAGCAAAGGAAATGTTGCAAATGTCGGAATGGCCGCTTTCAGGAAGCTGATTAGTTAATGATGGTTCAAGCTCAATGTCCGGCCCATACCTGCCGTTGGCCGATGGGCGTCTTTTCTGCTGTGCGGACCGCCAAACCAGTCGTTCGCTCCAAAAGTTTGCGGTATAACCAAGAAGCGTGGCGACTTACGTACGGTTTATCTTCTGCTAGGTCATGCGAAAATGGTCAGTACAGTTAGGTATCTGGACGCTGAGTTGGAAGACGCGCTTGCGATTGCAGAAGCTATTGAAATCTAATGACGCGGGCCGTCACACTCTTATAAAGCGATCAATGCCCGCGTTCCAGATATTCACTCAACGCGCAGTATTCAGGCAACTAGAATTCAATCGGCACCGGCCAAATCTGCCGTTCTACTTTTCTCAACCAGCAACTATTCTTCGACTGTCTTGTAAATAGTTAGATTCTCCAGAAAGGCGATGATTTTTGTTTGTTCACTTTCGCTGAGGTGGTTGTAGGCAGTGGCGCTGTCTGAGGCTTCACCCGCATGACTCACAATTGCCTCTTGCAGAGTGGTCGCCCGACCATCGTGCAGCCAGGGTCCAGTTGCTCCGACACCCGCCAGTGATCGCGTCAGAAACATAGAAGCCCCCAACCCAAGAGGGTCATCGGGATCTGCCAAGTCGGAACCCATATCGTGTCGTTTGAAGTCTGTGTACCATCGGGCCACTGGCTCACCTTCGGCATTCCGCGCCATTGCACCTAGATGGTGGACTGAACCGTCCAGCAGCTTAATCGAGTTGTTGGGCTGATCTCCGGCCAGATTGAATTTGATTGCACTGACGACGTTCAGTCCATGAATATTCGGGTCAGATCCATCTGGAAACCTGGCATCGTAGAAACCCGGAATCTCGCTGGGTTCTTTAAACATTGCGTCCCGAAGGCTCATCGCTGGCATGTGACAACTGGTGCAGCCGGTTTGAGCAAAAAGCGCTTCTCCTGCCAGAATACTGGTTCTTTCGGATCCAGAAAGGTCGATCAAACCCAGATCGGCCAGTTCAATCTTGGTTACCGGCCGTTCGAGGGCTGCCATGTATACTGTAAGAGCCGTTACGTCGCCGACGGTCAACTCATTCACCACACCATCGAAATCGCCATCCTGATCTCCGACAAGCTCGACGGCCTGTAATCCCAGTTCATTGTGCGCAGCATTCCTGGTGAATGCTCTGATCGTTGCATGATTACCCTTCCATCCAAACGGTTTGATCACGAGGTCCGGGTCTATACCACTCAACCCACTGGAATCCGTGTCGACGGAACAAGGGTCTTGCGAAATACGCGTCAGTGTCAACGTTCCAAAGTCAACGCCCTTGGACTCTAACTGAACTGAGGCGCGACCCGAATTACAGGCAACCTGATGGGCTGCATCACGCTGTTGATATAGGTCCGTGCTAATTTCTTCTGCAAGCCGCTGAGGGATACCAAGCGCAAACAAGGGGAGTGTATTTCTCTCAAGATATCTGGTTGCGTCGCCCGTATGCGCAGGATCCAAAAGAACGTTCATTGCAACGTCGCCCGCCCCATTGGCAATCGGCGCGTTGTGACAGGCAATACACGATGTCGCGTTAGCCCCTCCTTCGCGCTTTGGAAAATGCGAAGCCCACTCCGATGGGTCGGCGAGATCAGCCCGGGGAATGCGCGTAAAACGACGACCTTCGCCGATATTGGCACCGACCCCGCGCGCTGCGTCAAAGCTGAACTCGGTCAGTTCATCCCCTGCCTCGAAGGCCTCTAGAAACGCCTTGGTTGCCTCTCCGTTCTGTATCATGCGCGATAATTCGTGCTGATCGACGGGCGCAGGTTCCTCCTCAGCATAGGCCGACAAAGGCATCAGGCTTGCCATTATGAAGCTCAGGGTGCTTGGTCGCATATCGTGTCCACTTCTTGGTCGCGAGGTTCGTTTTGTAGTGACGGCTGAAGGGACTTGGGTGACATGTTTTCCGATCAGAAAACTATTGTACTCAGGCTGCGAAAGGACGTTCTAAGCCAAAATCATATAGACCTTTGACACCGAAAATCTCATCGTGAAGAACGCATTATGAACGCGCCAATTTTGAGCATTTCGGCCATGCTGGGCGCTTTTATGACTTTAGCTTATACCGCCAAAAATCAGGCTCGCGTCCAGTATTCCAATCGATGTTTTCACTGCATCTAGGCTTCACGGCACCAATCTAAGCCGCGCTAAACCTTACAAACAGGAAGACTAAACATGCGTACTCTCTCACTCCCTCACAGCCCGTTGATCCTTGCAGCCCTGATCACCGCAGTGTCGTTCCAGCCGCTACTTGCCCAAAGCATTTCGGTTGTTGACCCGAGTACAGGGGAAACCGTCGAGCTTTCGGAAGTGGATTTCGAAGCATTGTCCGAGGAAGAACGTGCCGATATTCGGGATCAGCTGAAAGAACAGGGAGTCCAGCCCCGAGGCGGTGATCGGAACGCCCTCGACATTTCAGAGGTTGAAGTCGTCGACCCTTCAACCGGCGAAACCGTGGCGCTGGGGGATATCGACCACTCAAGCTTGAGTCCCGAAGATCGGCGGAACATCGGCGATCAACTGGCCGAACAAGGGGTCCCAGCAGGTCGCGGCGGGCGTGACGATGCAGGCCGAAATCCGGATTCCGGCACCGAGACGGTTGACTCTGGCGAAAGGGGCGGCAGTGGCGAAGGTCGTGGCGGTCACGGCGGTCGGGACGGTCCTCGCGGGTAACATAAAGCCACCGCGCACCGGTTGACACGGTGCGCGGTAACCCCTTAGCCAAATTGCAAAGGTACGGGAACTTTATGATGTTTAGATCACCTATCCTCGCAAGTTTTGCGGTGGTCATGCTCTTGCACTCGCCGGTGCAGGCTCAGGTATCCGTTGCGGATGACGTCATCGCGCGGATTGAGGCCGAAGGTTACACGGTCGAGGAAGTAAAACGGTCTTGGCTGGGCCGCATCGTCATCACCGCGAGTGATCAGAATGAGCTGCGCGAGGTGGTGTTGAACCGTACATCCGGAGAGGTTTTGCGAGACCAAAGTTTCTCGAAGAAATCACATGGCGACGGGCGCCCTGCACCGTCAGCCAACAAACCAGACAAACCTTCCCAGCCGAGCGAACCAAATGCGCATGGCGGTCCCAAAGGGGGTGGCGGACAAGGCGGTAAAGGAAAAAACGGTGGGTAATCCGACATGAGACAACCTACTGAAACAGAATTTACCAGCGCACGGTGCCGCGCATGATGAACCGCGCATGGGTCGTTTGGACCCTTGTCCTTATCCAGTGCCTATGTGGTGCTTATTTCCTGTGGGAAATTCTGGCATCTATTTTGGGCATCCCATCGGTTCCGCTACGTTGGAATGTGCGAGAGCTTGTCGAAGCGGGCGCCAGTATCGGGCTGATACTTGGTGCATTTCTGGGTGTCCGGCTTGCGCTCGTGGCCCAAAAAGCGACACACCGGGCCGAAACCGCCCGCCGGATCACGTCCGGCGAGTTCACAACAGTAGTAGAGGCTTATTTCGAAAAGCTCGGTCTGACTGGCGCGGAAACAGAGATCGCATGGCTTGTTCTGAAAGGGATGTCTATGGCTGAGATCGCCAATCTGAGGCAAACCCGAATTGGAACCGTTAAGGCTCAATGTACTGCGATTTACAGAAAGGCGGGAGTGTCTGGCAAAAGCCAATTGATCTCACAGCTCGTTGAGGACCTCCTGTTCTAGGCACAATTTGGATCAGATGGCGCTATGGCATTCACCCGATACAGTGTACAAAACTTGCGTTTCAATTGCCGTTGCCGGCTGGGGGCTAATCCGACCCGAGCGAACAGTTTCACTCTTGGAGTCATTGGATAGGTTTCTCGCGTCCGGCCCCTCAAAAAACCAAGGCTACAACCGGTTCGGGCACCTGACGCTGCCATATCTAGAAAAACTCGCAGAATCCTGGGCCCAGGAACTCGATTTATTCTGGATTGAAGCCAAAAAAAATGACGTCAGACAGCGAAGTGCTGATCTGCGAGAGATCCCGGACTATCGGGGTATCGACGCTATTTATGGTTTCTTTGAGCAGCAGCCGTCGATGACGCTCTTTGAAGTACGCACCCGAATGGAAGAGTTGCTCGACGCGGCGGAGCAGGCGTCACGAAGCGCAAACAAACAAATCTTGGATCGGATTGCTGTGATATTCCGTTCAAAACGACCATACTGAGTTGTGCCAAACCGCAAACGCGCTCACGGCCTACAGAAGACATACAGCGAATCTTACCGCGCCGCAGTGTAGCTTTCGCATTTATGCCGTTTGTGCATATCGCAGCATTTACGATTTGCGGATGACGGCATCGCGGGATGGGGTCACAGCGACACCAAGATTCAAAGGCCTGTTTTCTCAGTTCCTCCGAGGAACCAGCTTAGTCGCCTCACTTTGCGAACTGCCGTTGATCTACAGACACCTCTTGCCCGATCCGAACGCAAGACGATTGTTTTTCATTTGGTCAGTCGCAATGCTACTTGAGTTCGTCTTACTTAGGTTAGGGATTTAAGCTCAGAAAATGCGTTATTGTGAACAAGTCACTAGAGGGAAAAACACATGAGTGTATGTGGATGTGAGATTTCGGCAAAGGAGGTTCGGCTTGCCGCCGTCCGCAAAAATGATGACGGCAACCTAGAGATGCTTCGACCGAAAACCGCCCGGATTGAGCTTGAGGACGACACATCCGAGGCCGATCTTCGATCATTTCTAGCTGCTCTTCACAATTTTTCCCGCGAAAACGAAATTGAAACATTTGTGATTAAAACACGTGCCAAGAAAGGTAGAATGGCTGGTGGAGCCATATCCTCTAAATCGAGACTCTGATCCAGCTTGTTGAAGGACGTAACACGAGGTTCGTCAGTCCTGTGACACTATCCCATTTTGCAAAGAAGGAAGTTGAAGTGTACCCCGAGAAACTACCTGTCTACTTGAAGAACGCCTTTCTTGCTGGCGCTTACGCTTTGACTAGGGGTTAAATACTGATTCCGGTGTGTTGGTGATCACCATTCGCGGGCCAACTTGGTGAACTTTCAGGTTCCAACTTCCGCTTCCATTGATTGAGTGATTTTGCGCTGTACTGCAGCTAAGGTCTGCTTTCCGCTCGTTTCTGACTGATGCTGCGAGATCTACGAAGGTCTCGAATGGGCTCGGTGCAGACGTTCGCCCAAGTATCGCGAGCGACCGCAATGCGGACAAAGCGGCCATTCAGTCAAACCATTGCGGGCAAATTGGGTCAAATTGAACCATGGGCAGTTATTTCATCGACTAATTAGATGTCCCAACTTCGATTCTTCCCGAACCAGTGCCACTTAAGTTGAAAATTGCATTCAATCTACGCCTGCACACCGCAAAAAAAGGGGGCAAACCAAAGCCCGGCAACAGTGCGTCACCGCCAATCTAAGTTCACTCGGCTGGTGACCAATTTGGGCCGGGATCGTAGGTCGATATCTCAGCAGTTATTTCAAGCGTATCCGGGCCAAAGTCTGCCTCGAACACGGTGCCGTTTTCACCCACGAGAAAAGAATGGATACCCGTTACTCCGTAGTCCGCAGGCACCGCAAGCAAGGCGTGACCTGCGACGAACCGATCGCCGACAAAATAGGAATAGGCACCACCCGGAGCATTTGGCCCTTGCCCCTGCAAAATTGCAAAGTAGTAACCGAGGAAAGGTTCGGGTTCGAAATCAACCGCACCGTCGCTCCAGCCCGAGGCGGCGGCGCGGGCAAGGGCTGCGCCGACAAAACTGTCTTCTTCTGGCCAGAAGAGGCCGTTTCGTGCGCCGGGATCCGATATGATGGTTCGGGCAAATTCCATGACGCCATCGCCATTGTGATCCACAAGACGAAACGCCGCCTGAAGATCTACATAGGCCTCAAGCGTTTCGATTACTTCCAATTCATTCAGTCCGATTTCACGAGCCGAAAGCTCCTCTACCCCGGCTTCCAAATCAAACTTCCAACCATTTTCAGCTTGTAGAATTGGGATCGGAAAGGGCCAACTATCTTCGCCAAGCAGAAGAAAAACCCCATCATCCTCGGGCTGAAAGCGGTATCCTTCAGCATACATGCCAAGCACCTCCTGCCTTCTTTGCTGATCTTCCACCGGATCACCTGTTCCGATTAGATCTTCTGCCTCTGGTCCGAAAATCTCGAGCAGCTTGTTCTGATCATCGGCCGTTAACGCTTCTACAAAAGCGTCCAGTGCGGTTTGCGGAGTTTCGAACAGGGCACCGTCGGAAAACGCAGGTCCAGTAGTCACAGCTAGCACTAAAAAAGAATAAACCGATTTACGCATATTACCGCCTCCCCTTGCCTTTAGCAGCATGTCCCCGTTTGGACGCCTTGTGAGCTTTGCCGCCTGAAGATTTTTTCTTCATAGCCTTACCTTTGGACGCTGCTGGCTTGTGCTGAGCCGTGGCCTTTTTTACTTGAGGTTTCTTGGCTGCTTGCGGTTTCTTTTTGACAGACTTCTTCGCCGCATCCGGCCGTTTCGTCCGGTCGATGGCTTGCTGCTTGGCAGCAGCCTTGTCCAGATCAACGTTACCGCGATTCACCTGCGGCAAGGGCTTGCTCCCACTACCTCGATTGGCCAGAGCACCGCTCGCGATAGCCCCCGCCCCTGCACCGGCTGCAACTGCTGCCGCGCCTCCCCTGCTGATGTCGGCAGCACCGGACTCACGGCTCAGTTTTGCGCGGAGTTCGTCCGTGCGACCCTCGGGGCGGTTGACAGGCAGGTCGCCGCGACCACCTCCCGGCCTTTTGCGATCAGAGATCTTGTCCTGGGCTTCCTTTTTTCGGTCAGGATCGGGGTTCCATCCGATGTTTGTACGGTCGCCAAGATCGATGTCATTGCCAATATTGACGTTGCCGTCGACGTCTATGTCGATATCTGGGTTTCTGTATATCGGGCCACCGCCCCATCCGCCGCAATTCCGGCACCCCCAGTAGCCATACCAGTCGTCGTCATCGTCGAAAATCTCGTCGATCAGCGCCACGGTGCCAAATGTCAGCAACGCCGCGCCCACTACGTCCCCGGTCGACGGGCCCGTATAGACAGTCTCGGGATTATACTGCGGGACGTACACTGTTTCGGTTTGTGTCGGAGTAATTACAACTGCGTCATCATCAGACACCTCGACAGTTTGCTCTGGCCCTGAAACAAGGGCTCCACTATCAATTGCCTGATCCCGCATTACCTGTACTGCATCCAGCATATCATCGGATTGGGCGAGCATGGCGGTGCCGACTGTCTCAGTCCAATCGATGTGGGTGGCCATTTGACCAACGACTGCTGGGAACGCCGTGGCTAATACACTTACAGATGGATCCCAGCCCATAGCTTCGATTTCCGGCTCGAGCTCTACGGGGTCGCGGTCGGCGTTATCTAACAAATACCGTTCTGCTTTAACAATCTGCAGTGGCTGAGTGGCCGCAACAAGTATCTGTATGAGTAGAGTGTCGGGGAAAAGAGCCACCGGGGCTACCAAAGTTTGCAATTCAGCATCAGATAGAAGGCCGGATGAAGTCTCAGACGTATCTTCCGTTGCAACAGTATCGGACGCCTCTTGTGCAAACAGGGCGTTAGATGCGCTTAAACTGAGAGCAAAAATTATATATCTAAACATATTGCGATCCTTCAATTTATCGAAGGATCGCCTAAGAGCGTGATTCTGGCAACTGGCATGCCAAATGCAGGATCATTTAGTAAAACACGGTCATTGGCCAATCTGGCTTGAGCCGTCAATTTGCCTACAAGCCAGCTTCTATGGCGCAGGGCGATTAACTCCCAACAATACTGATTTGCGCGGCAAGACTCAGGGATTAATGGGGGCGATAACATACAGAGCTTTTAGTGCTTCGCTCGGCTCCACCCCCGGCAAAGCGAGACGAAAAAACTCTTCCATTGTGCCCTGAGCATACATTTCTGACAGAACATTATCGACAAAGAGTCGAAAGTCATCGTCGCCCCTCGCAATGGCCAATCCTTGCTTTTCTATCGTCAGTATTTCCTGGGATAGTTTGAATTTACCCTTCAGCCCCGCAGAAATATAGTTAACCAGCAAAATCGACTGATCTGCAAAGTACGCGTCGATTTCGCCGTCTCGAAGAGCTTTGATACCGTCTGGATGTGAAGCGAAACGAACCATAGCTGCGTCGATACCAGCGGATTTAAATGAATTCTGAACAGATGCCTCTGTTGTCGTGTTGCTTCTCATGCCAATCTTCTTTCCCGCGAGGGCACCCATGGTGCCCGCGGCCTCGATTGGTAACAATACGGACGTGCCATCGACATAAATTGGTATTGAGAAATCTACAATTTCGCGTCGGGAAAGTGTTATCGTTGCTGCCCCGCAGAGCATATCCACCTCTCCTGAAGCAACTTTGTCGAAACGATCTTTCGCGTCGACTGGAATGAACTGAACATTTAGATCCTTCAATTCCAGTTTCTTCGCAATAGCCTTCGCTACTTGATCGCAAATCAGCGGTGAGAGGCCAAACGGGCGACCTTGGTTGTTAATGTAAGACAACGGAGCAGCATCCGTTCGAAAACCAAATCGGATTTCGTTGTTCTTTGTTATCCTGTCGATTGTCTGGGCAACCGCGCCGGTTGTGAATAATACCGTCACAATAAATATAGGAAGCAAGCGCATGGTTTTTCCTTATTTGGTAGCGTAACACCCTTGTGGAGGTGAAAAACACCCTGTGTCGAGAGTAAAACACATTCTGTCGCTTAGGAGTTGGTTTGCTGGTAACAAGGGCTGGCCCGGCAACAGCAGGAAAGCAAATCCTCGCAGTCGCGACAGCTAACGGAATACAACGGCACCTACTTGGGGCTTGATGCGGGCGCGGGTTCTTGCGTACCGGGCACATGTGCGAAATCTTCAAAGATCCTGTTTCAACTACAGGTCGTTGCTACAACACAAAACCGCAACAGTTTCTTTTAGTGGTGTAAACTATTGACCATCGCCGTGACACAGTACGTTAGGGTTTGTATTCGACGGCTAAGTTAGGCGAAGTATAATGGGTACTGATCTACAATGGAGTTTGGCCGAATTTGGAACGCGCAATGCCGCGCCTTTTGCCTTTGTGTGCTTGTTTCTCTTCGCCTCCTGCGCAACCACAGACCCAGAACTATTGAAGTCCGAATTGAATGCTCGACCCACTGCACAGAGTGCGTCGCCAAACGACTACGCTGGCGAAGTTCAATTTAGCATCTCCGACAAGATCGCCACACGAGAAAAAAGCGTACCTTACACGCTTAACGCCGGCATCAGCAGCGTGACGTCGACGCGCCTGGGTTTCCGCGGTCTCCTGGATCTGCGAGAGTTCCAAGTCCAAGCGCCCGCGCTCCTGTCGGGCACCTTAGAACAAAGTTGCTCTCTGAATGTTGACGTTAAACTCGACGACACCAGCGCCAAAGGTGATCTCATCGAGCTCGTAGGCTCAGTGGACGTCGAGCTTTATCGTTGTCGGGACAAGGAATCCGAGGGTGGCAACGGGCGTGGAGCACGTCTTATCTCGACGACTATCGGAGTCGCCGCAGCGGCACGCGCCAATGTTCGAGGGCAATGCGTCCACTTTGATCTTGCTGATGTCGTGCTTCAACCCACGGGGTTTGTCGGAGGGTTGTTTAATCTCATTGGCCTCACAGAACGCGTCGAAGAGGTCGTTCTCACCAAGGGAAAGGAGTTCACCGAAGAGAATGAGATTTGTCCGAAATTGCCCTCGGAGCTTTCTTCTCTGAAACCGGTTTTCGAGTCTGGCGGTACCCGCGAGATTGGTGACGGTGGTATCGGTGTTGCGTTGAGCGGCTCAATCGACACCAGTGCGGTGACGATGATGGAGCTCCTGGCGGTTATGCAATCTCGCGGTATTGTTGGGGGGGAAGGATGATGCAGCGGATCTTTCTTCTGATACTTATTACTGCCGGGTTTCTCGGAACTGCGCTGCTGGCTGAAGAGGTTAGCTTCATAGCAACCGGGGACGTCAATCTAGGAGATCGTGAGTTCCCGGCGGATTTGGCGTTGCGACTAAAAGATGTGAACGCGACAAGGATCTCGATCGAAAGTGTCGTCGACCTACGCCGGGCACAAGAAATACTTGTGGAGGAACTCAAAGGAGCCCCGATTGTAGACGTCTGCAACGCACTGATCGGTGTGACCGAAGCAACAGTTCGTACCGACGATACAGTGCTTTCGCTAAGCGGGAGGATCGAAGCAAAGCTCTTCCGATGCGAAAGCCGTAACGGCGGAAAATCTATACGCGGTAAGAAACTCTTCGCTGGTGGTTTAACGATGGGTGCTTCCGCTTCGGCAGAATTCAGAGATGACTGCCTTTATTTCCGTCTGAATGACCTGAGACTTGCTCCAGATCAACTCACCGATACGTCCGATGCAAAGGGCAATGTCGAAAAGGTTCGGCAGGTATTCTTCGAGACCGCAAACGCAATACTAAAAAGAAACCCGGTATGCCCAGAACTTCCTCCCGAACTTGTCTCTCTCTCGCCAGCTTACGACGCCGGTGGCACACTGGAGTTAGGGGAAGGTGGTGTAGGACTGTTCTTCCGAGGTTCAATCGAAACGAGTACTGAGGCGATTATTGACATCCTTCAGGTACTCCAGTCGAAGAAAGTGCTTCCACCTCCGCCCCGCTGAACCTAGGTTCTGGACCTATTAATTTGGTTGTCGCCATCCCGCCTGCGTGATTCATACCCGCGAGCTTCAGGGGTAT